>JACDDK010000146.1 GCA_013817025.1 Rubrobacter sp. | reverse complement strand
CTCGTACCTCGTGTTGCGCTCTTCGGAGGGCGGCTGGGCCGGGGTATCCGAAGTGCTCTTGGACACCGACACGTTCGCGGTCCTGCTGCGGAGTGCGCTGCTCGCGGCGGTCGTTACGGGAGCTTCGGTCTTTTTGGCGGTGCCGCTAGCGTGGCTTACCGTGAGGACGGATCTTCCGGGTCGGCGAGCGTGGGCGGTGCTGGCGGCGCTACCGCTCGTGGTGCCGTCTTACGTGGGCGGGTTCGTGCTGGTGAGCGCGTTGGGACCGCGCGGGATGTTGCAGGGCGTTCTGGAACCTTTCGGCATGGAGCGCTTGCCGAGTATCTACGGGCTGTTCGGGGCGGCGCTCGCCCTTACTTTGTTCTCTTATCCTTACGTGTTTCTCACGGTGCGGAGCGCCTTGCGCGGGATGGATCCGGCGCTCGAAGAGGCGGCGCGGGGACTTGGGAGCGGTGCGTGGCGGACGTTTTCGCGGGTGACGCTGCCGCAGATGCGGCCGGCGGTCGTGGCGGGGGCGTTGCTGGTTGCGTTGTATACGCTGAGCGATTTCGGGGCGGTGTCCATATTGCAGTACGACTCGTTCGCGCGCGAGATCTACACTCAGTACCGCTCCGCCTTCGACCGAACGCCCGCCGCCATCCTGGGCCTGATGCTGGTCGCCCTGACAGCCGCCATCCTCTACGTCGAGAGCCGCACCCGAGGTCGCGCTCGCTACCACCGCAGCAGCGCCGGAACCAGCCGTCCAGGCGCGCAAGTCCGTCTTGGACGCTGGAAGTGGCCCGCCGGGCTGTTCTGCGGCGCGGTTGTCTCCCTGGCGCTAGTGCTGCCGATAGGGGTGCTGATGTTCTGGCTGGCGCGCGGTCTCGCCGAGGGCGAGCCGTTGCGACTGGTCTGGGGCGCGGCTTTTAATTCCGTTTACGTGTCGGCTATTGCGGCGGTGCTGGCAGCGGTGGCGGCTTTACCGGTGGCGGTGTTGGCGGTGCGGTTTCCGGGGAGGGTTTCGGGTCTGTTGGAGCGGCTGACTTACCTTGGATATGCACTGCCGGGGATCGTGCTGGCTCTGGCGCTGGTGTTTTTCGGGTCCAATTATGTTCCGGCTATCTACGGGACGTTGGGTATCCTGCTGTTCGCTTACGTGGTTCACTTTCTGCCGCAGGCGGTGGGTGCTACGCGGGCGGCGTTGTTGCAGGTTAAGCCTAGTGTGGAGGAAGCGGCGCGGGGGTTGGGGCGCGGTCCGGCGGCGGTGCTGGCGACGGTCACGGTACCGCTCACGCGCTCCGGTATACTCGCGGGAGGTGCGTTGGTGTTTCTTACGACGATGAAGGAGTTGCCCGCGACGTTGTTGCTCGGTCCCATAGGCTTCGACACTCTGGCGACCAGCGTGTGGACGGCGACCTCCGAAGCGTTCTTCGCTCGGGCGGCGGCCCCGGCGATGTTGCTGATCCTGCTGTCGGCGGTGCCGATGTACGTGCTCGTGATCCGGGAGCCCAAACAATGAACGACCTGATGGTCAAAATATCCAACGTAAGCCGCAACTACGGCCCGGTGAGAGCCGTGCGCGACCTCGACCTTTCGCTGCGGCGCGGCGGCATCATGGCCCTGCTCGGCCCGTCCGGTTGCGGCAAGACGACGACGCTCCGACTTCTGGCGGGCTTCGAGACGCCGGAATCGGGCGAGATCGAGATCGGGGGTCGGCCCGTCGCCGGTCCCGGCGTGAACGCCCCCCCCGAGAAACGCGGCGTCGGGATGGTCTTTCAGGACTACGCTCTCTTCCCGCACCTCACCGTTCGCGGCAACGTCGCCTACGGCCTGAAGAACGGCAAGCGTCGCAGCGGGCGTATCGAGGAAGTCCTCGCTCTGGCGCACCTGGACAACCTCGGGGACCGGATGCCGCACGAGTTATCCGGCGGTCAGCAGCAGCGCGTCGCGCTCGCCCGAGCCCTCGCTCCGGGGCCGGACGTGGTGCTGCTCGACGAGCCGTTCTCCAACCTCGACGCCGCGCTGCGCGCCCGAGTGCGGGCCGAGACTCGGGACATCCTCACGGACGCCGGGGCGACCGCGATCTTCGTTACCCACGACCAGGAAGAGGCCCTGTCCTTAGCCGACGAAGTAGCCGTAATGCTCGACGGAACGGTAGTCCAATCCGCCCCGCCCGAAGACCTGTATCATCGTCCGGCGACGCGCGAGGTTGCGGAGTTCGTGGGCGAGGCCAACTTCGTCCCCGGCACCGCCGACGAAAGCGGACGTTTCCTGTGCGAGCTAGGCAACGTCCCGGCCTGCGGCGCGTGCGTCGGCCACGTCGAGGCCATGCTGCGCCCCGAAGCCCTGCGCCTGCGCGCACTTGCGGAAGGCGAAAAAGTTGGCGCGGGCGCGACCGTGCTCGCCCGCGAGTTCTACGGCCACGACCAGCTAATAAAGCTGCGCTTGGACTCCGGCCCCGTGCTGTGCTCGCGGCTCGGTGGCGGCCCCGGTTTTCGACCCGGCCAGCGCGTGAGCGTGGAGTTGAGCGGCGAGGCCGTCGTCTTTCCCCGTTCGTAAGAGCGAGTTTGGCGCGGGCCTCCGCATCCCTCTAAAATCGGAGTCCAGAAAAGCGGCTGGGAGGTCTCGATGAACGTGTTTGGGTTGGACGTTGGCGGCTCCGGGATAAAGGGTGCTGTGGTGGACACGAACACCGGCGAGTTCGTCGAGGATCGCGTCCGGATCAGGACCCCGCAGCCCGCCACGCCCGAAGCAATCCTGGATACGTGCGTCGAGGTCGTGCGGGGTGCCGGTTGGGAAGGGCCGGTTGGATGCGGGTTTCCGGCGGTTATAAAGGACGGCGTCATCCAGACCGCCGCCAACATCGACAAGGCCGCCATCGGCTTTGACCTTGGCGGTCGTCTGAAGGAAGCACTCGGCGCACCCGCAACCATCGTCAACGACGCCGACGCGGCGGGGCTCGCCGAGATCCGTTGGGGCGCGGGTCGCGGCGTAAACGGCGTAGTCTTGATGCTGACGCTCGGGACCGGCATTGGGACGGCGCTTTTCGTGGGCGGTCGGCTCGTCCCCAACACAGAGCTCGGTCACATCGAGATAGACGGCGAGGACGCCGAGTGGCGCGCCTCCGACGGCGCCCGCAAGCGCGAGGATCTCGACTGGACTCAATACGCCAAACGCCTCGACAGGTACGTAACCACCATCGAGGCGTTGCTCTGGCCGGACCTCGTAATCCTCGGCGGCGGCATCAGCAAGAAGTCCGAGAAATTCCTCCCCCACCTCAACGCCCGCGCCGAAGTAGTACCGGCGGAGATGCTAAACGACGCCGGGATCTCCGGCGCGGCGTTGGCCGGAATCCCCGAATCCTCGACTATAACCGTCGCCGAGTAACGTCTAGTGACGTAACCAGGCTTGCCTGGTCTTCAGCGCCGTGAATCTCCGCGGGAGATCAGGGCCATCGCCTCGGCGCGGCGGGCGTCTTGCTCGAAGACGCCCCGCACCGCCGACGTTACGGTGATGGAGCCGGGCTTCTGGATGCCCCGGATGGTCATACAGGAATGGTCGGCCTCGATGACGACGATGGAGCCCTGCGAGCCTAGAGGTTCGTAGAGGGCGTCCGCGATCTGGGCCGTGAGCCGCTCCTGTAGCTGCGGAC
>JACDDK010000145.1 GCA_013817025.1 Rubrobacter sp. | reverse complement strand
GGATGGTGAAGGTCAACTGAGCCACGTCGGCCGCGTCGTCGCGGGAGAGCCCGTAGCTCAAGGGTATGGAGAAGACCAACCGCTCGTAACGGTTCACTACCTTCTCCCACGCCCGAGCGTCGCCGGCGCGGCAGGAGCGTATCAACTCTTCGTCGTTGGTCCGCACGGTGTGGATTATTGCAGAGTGACGCGCCACTGACCGGCGAAGACCATCACCCGGCTTTGAAGCACGATCCTCCGGGCCGCTGATCTCGGACGCCGAACCTCTTACACAGGCGAGGCGTCATTGGAGCATTCGTCGGGGTACCGCCGGCAGTACGGAATATCACCGGGCAGGCGGCGGCGGTTGCGGGCGACCAGGGCATATGCGCCTTCCTGGAGTCGTTCGACGCCGGGCGTCGCGTAGAGGAGCAGCGGCAACCGCGTCCCGAGCGCGACGGCGAGGACCGCGTTGATCGCCGCCGCTCCGGCGTGGTGTCCTTCCGGCGTCACCGTCCAGGCGGTGGCCTCGCACTCCGCGACGCTCAAGCCGTGCGCCTCCGGCACGCCCGGCTTCTGATACGGGACCGTCGTCACGCGACGGTGGCGGTCCAGCGCCCCAACGAGGCGCGCGCACCGCGTTCAGAACCCTCAGAAACCGTCGAAGATCAAGGTCGCCTGTCGCGGCGGCTGTCGCATCTTCACCTTTTCCTTCCGATGTTTCGGGGATCGAACCGCGCCAGTGCGCGTCTCAGGAGCGCCTGCGTCGAGGAAGGCGCGGTTTCGGCTGGCGAGGCGGGTTCCTGGCGGAGGCGCTCGTCGTTCGCGAAGATCGCTCGCGCGGCGGCGGGCATCATCTGTTGCTGAAGGTGAGCGGCCCCTGGTACGGTATGCAGCCGCCAGTTCAGCGTTACCCCGAGGCTTTCGGCTTCCTCCCTCGCGGTCGCGTGGAAGGCTTGTCCGCGCTCGAAGCGGTTCGCGCCCTGCCGGCTCGTGGCGGTCGACTTTCGGAGGTGCGGGTCGTCGGCGTCGGTGTCTCTCTCGCCCAGAAGTATCACGAGCCGGCGGCCGAACGCCTTCTTCAGCGTCTCCGGCGTGCCCGCGGAGCCCTTGAGCCCGTAAGGGAACTTCGAGCCGGCGAACGTGGGCATGGTGTACCAGCCCGCGTTCGCCGTAATGGCCGTTTCGTAGCGAGCTTCCGGCATGAACAGGGCCAGGCGGTGCACAAACTGTCCACCCGCCGAGTGTCCGTAGATATGGTAACGCTCGCTCGTGTTGCCGGTCGTCTCCTTGACGAAGTCGAAGAGATGCTCGATCACGTTGAAGGTCCACTCGTCTTGCGGAAGCGGCCTGCCCGCGCTATCGGCCAGGTTGCCGAGCTGGTATGCCGAGCGGGGGTAATCTTTTTTGGCGAACTTTGGGCAGAGCAACAGGAACCCGAACAACTCGGCGGCGGCCATCCAGGTGTCCCGGTAATTGTCGGCGTCCCGCTTCACGCCGTGCATCACGAACACTACCGGCGCGGCTGCCGGGAGGCGAGGGGGGCGATAGTACCAGACGGTGAGTGGCTTTCGCTCGCCGCTCAAACCGTCCACAAAGCGGAAGCTGCCGGCACCGGGGCCGATCCGCGGCGGTTCGGTTGCGAGGTCCGTCCCGGTCGGCGGGGCATCGTTATGAACGTCGGGCGAGAGGTCGCTGGATGAGGGTGCCGTCGGGCGAACGAGGGATTCGGCGAGGCGCGGGGTCCCACCCGGCAACCTCACGACGGGAACCTCATGGTCCGTCAGGACTTGGCGTGGCACGTCGCACCGTCAACTTCTCTTCGCTCTTTGGGAAACGAGCCACGTCAGAACGCGCTCGACGGGCAGAAACGAGGCGAAGATCAAACCCGACTGCTGGTAGCGGAACTTGATCCCCATGATAAAGAAGATCCCCCAGTGCATCTGCCAGGCACCCACGGCCCAGAGCCGCGAGAGAGGCTTATGAAAGAGCGCCGCCGGTGCCACCAGTTCGAGGACGAGGGAACCGAGAGCCATGACCCCGAACAGGGGCAGCCGGTCGTACAGAGCGTACGCCAGCGGGGACGCCTTGCCGCCCAACAGCTCCTTACGCAGTCCATCCACCGCGATCTGCCCGCGCAGCGACTCGCCGCTCGCCCACCCCCGCCCGAGAGGTCCCGCGACCTTCGCCACGCCGGCCAGAAAGTACGTCAGCGCCGTGACGGTGCTCATCAACCGGACCGGCCAGCCGTACCGCCAGTCGCCTTCGGAGTCGGGCGCGCCTCTTTCCAGAGCGTCCAGCGAGAGCGCGTCCGCCGAGGGCGTCAGGCCCAGGATCATAGCGTGCAGCACGAGGGCGTTGTCGTTGTGGTAGATCATGGACCACGAGTTTCTGTAGCACATGACCCACAAGAAAAGCCCGGCGAACAACGGCCCCGTGTGGCGGTGCCGCCAGCCGAGCACGAACGCGACGTTGGCGACGAAGGTCATGATGAGTATCCTCCGAAACGTCTCCGGGGAGACGGGCTTTTCGAGGCGCGAGACGACCCCCACCGGCGCGAACAGGGAGGGATCGGATTTCGAGATCCTCATCAACATCGAGTAGCGTCGCGCCAGATAGTACAGGGTGTAGACGCCGATCAGAACCCGGAGCACGGCCGGTCGCGCCGCAGGCGCCTTCTCGAACCAGAAACCGTCGACCGCGCCGAGCAGGCGACTCATGCGAGGTCCTCCACGACCCGGAGAGGGGTGCGATGCTTCCTCTCGACCGAGCAGGAGGCGTGGACGACCTCCGACAATGGATCCTTTTTACCGGCGAAATAGTCCGTGAGACGGTACCTGCCGGTGACTACCTGGACGGTGACCACGTCGGCGAGCCGCTCCTCCCGCGCGACCTTCACCGCGACGATCCGGCACAGCGTGTCCGCCTTCCCCCCTCGCACGACCCGGTTGATCTGCCGACGCACCTGGTTGAGGCCGCCCGTCCCGGCGTAAGTGTAAGGGAGCGGGTGGCGTCCCCCTCCAGCGCCGAGTCCCACGAGGTACGTGACGCTCGCGCTTTTCGAGCGCCTCGCCGAGAACATGGGGTAGTGGGAGAGCGGGAAGCCGTCCTTCGGCTTCTCGCGCCAGTTCTGCACCACGGGCCAGAGCACGGCGCAGACCGTCAGCAAGCTCGCCGCGCCGGCGAACGCCTTCTCCCGGACTAGCGGCCCATCCATCCCGGAGGGTCTATTCATCGTCTTCCTCGTCGTAGTCGTCTTTCGCGTTTCCGCCACGAGTCGCCCGAACCGACCGCTGGCCGTTGGTCGAGGTCTGGGTCGTCAGCAGCTCGTCGAAGGCCGAGTTCGCGGGTTTCTCCGGGGTATCTTCGTGGCGCGTGTGCAGCACCTCGGTGCTCACCTCCTGGATACGTCCCTCTTGCAGGCTGTAGATCCGGTCGGCCGCCAGCAGCGCGGGTCGCCGGTGGGTGGTAACGATCACCGTTTTCTCCCGCGCCAACTCGCGCAGCCTCCCGGCCAGCGCCCGGAGCGTGCCCTCGTCCATCGCGGAGGCCGCCCCGTCGAGCAGGATGATGGGCGGGTCGGCCAGTAACACCCGAGCAAGCGCGACCCGCTGGCGCTGGCCCTCCGAGAGCGCCCGGCGGCCTTCCCTTATCTTCGTGTCCCAGCCGTCCGGTAGAGAGTGAACG
>JACDDK010000144.1 GCA_013817025.1 Rubrobacter sp. | reverse complement strand
GGCGCGCGCCCCATGCCCGGAGCCCTGGACCTAGTCCAGGACCTCAGTGGAAAGCTCCCGCTAGGCGTGGCGTCCAACTCACCGCGAGAGTTGGTGCGTGAAGCCCTGAACACCGCCGGTCTTGACGGGGCGTTCGACGTGGTCTTGGGCGAGGAGGACGTAAAACACCCCAAACCCGAGCCTGAGTTGTACCTGAAAGCTTGCGAGCGTCTGAAAGCCGCGCCCATCCGCTCGGTCGCCCTCGAAGACTCGCCGACCGGCGTCGCGGCCGCCAGAGCCGCCGGGATGTACGTCATCGGGATTCCATCCGAGAAAGGCGTCGAATTGGCCGCCAACAAAATAGTCGATTCCCTGGCGCACCCGGCTGTGCGGGCGGCTATCATCGAGGGTTGACCCTAAAAAGGAGGTAGAACGTCTGTGGCCCTCGGCCTACGCCTGGCGATACCCGAACGGACCTGACACCTAACTAACGATTTGTATGGCGGCGGGTTCGACGCGGAAGGACATCGGGAGTCGGCCCCAGATCTCACCGTCGATCTGAACCGGCACGTCGGAGCCGGGGGCGCGGGCTAGTATCTCGGTGGTGCGGACGGATTTCACGGCTTTGTCGAGCGGGCTGCGGGCCAGAATGCGCGTGAAGACGTCCGCCCGCAGGAGCGTGCTCACTCGTTCCACCAGCACGATCTCGAAGCTGCCGTTGGTGAGCGAGGCGTCCTCGGCGGTCTGGAACTCGCCGCCGTAGTAGCTACCGTTGGCGACGATGGCGAACTGCGCGACGTAGATCGTGTCGCCGTCGATGATGTGCAGGTTCGGGAGGTCGCCCTTGAAGTACACCTTAAGCGCCGCTATAGGGAAGGCGAGCATCTTGAAGTACCGCTTGAGCCCCGGCGTTACCTCGTTGACGACATTGGCGTCGAAGCCCATCCCCGCCATCAACGTGAAGCGCCGCTCGACGCCACTCGTGTCCGTTGCGACGCCGATATCCATGCGCGTGCGCTCGCCGTTCAGGATACGCTTGCATGCCTCCTCGGCGTTTAGCGGTATGCCCAACTCCCGCGCCAGCACGTTCGCCGTGCCGAGTGGCAACAAGCCCAGGGTGGCGTCCTTCGAGAGGCCGTTCACGACCTCGTTCACGGTACCGTCGCCGCCAGCCGCGATGACGAGCCGGTCGCCCGCCAGAGTGGCGAGTTCGGTCGCGTGATCCGGGTGTTCGGTGTTCAGGACTTCGACCTTCAGGCCGCCTTCGCGTAACGTCCGGGCGTGGCGTTCGAGGTAGTCCTTGTCGCCCGCGCGCCCCGAATTCGGGTTGCCGATGATAACCGCATCCGTCGAGTTGTCGATCACTACGTCCACAGCGCATACTATAGCCGTTTTGCAAGCTGCCTAATCTGCCGTAACATGGACCGTATGGAAAATGACTGGAAAGAACGCCTGAAGGATTTTGTCGTCCCCGAAATCGGGGTGGACGTGGTGGATGTCGAGCGCATGAGGTTCGCCCTGGAACGCACGCCGCGCATCCGTCAGCGGCTCTTCACCGAGGCGGAGATCGCGTACTGCGAGAAGTACCGCTTCGCCGACCGCCATTTCGCCGGACGCTGGGCCGCCAAGGAGGCCGTCACCAAAGCCCTCGGTTGCGGGCTGATACAGTGGAATGGCGTCGAGGTGTTTCGGAAGCCCCGCAACGCCCCGACCGTGCGGCTGATGGGTAAGATCGCGGCCTTCGCCGAAGCCGTCGGCGTGCGCGAGGAGGAGCTCGGCATATCCATCACCCACTCCGAACTCTCCGCCGTAGCCGTCTGCATTATCCGCCGGGGCGACCGCCCTAAAGCTGGATGAAACTCTATACAGCATCCGAGATGATCACCGCCGACAAGGCCGCCCAAGCCCTGGGCATCCCCGGCGGTGTCCTCATGGAGCGAGCCGGTGCGGAGATGGCCCGACTCGCCCTCGAACGCTTCGCCCCCCGCCGCGCCGTCGTGGTCTGCGGCGGGGGCAACAACGGCGGCGACGGCTTCGTAATAGCCCGCGAGCTACACCGCCGGGGCGTCGAGGTCTGCGTGCTGGCGACGAAGAGCGCGTACACGGGCGACCCCGCCACCAACCTGCAAGCGTTGCGGAGCCTGAACGTGCGGGAAATCCAGGATACCGACTTCGTAGCGGAGTTAGAACAAGCCGACCTTGTGGTGGACGCGTTGCTCGGCACTGGCTTCTCCGGCGTAGTGCGCGAGAAGGAATCCGGTCTCATCGAGTGGATAGAAGCCGCCGAAGCGCCGGTGCTCGCCGTGGACGTGCCTTCCGGCGTGGATGGCTCGACGGGCGAGGTGGAAAGCGTCGCGGTGATGGCGGACTTGACGATTTGCGCGCACGCGGTGAAGGTCGGATGCGTCGTGTCACCGGGCCTCGAACACGCCGGAGAAGTCGCCGTGGTGGATATCGGCATCCCACCCGAGGCCGACGTGGAACCCTCGCTCGTGTGGACGGATGCGGAGTCCCTGCGCGGATCGGTCCCGCGCATCGGAGGGTCGACGCACAAGTATTCGGCGGGCGCCCTGCTGGTCGTTGCGGGATCCCGCCGTATGACGGGCGCCGCCGTGATGGCCGTTCGGGGCGCGCAAAGGGTCGGCTGCGGCATCGTTCTGCTCGCAACCTCGGAGGGAGCGTCCGCCCTTCTGGACCTCGAACTGACCGAAGCCATAGTCCACGGCGTCCCGGAGGACGAGCAAGGCCATCCGGCACCCGATGCGCTTGACGCTATTCTGGAACTCACCGGGAAGGCCACGGCGCTCGTCGTGGGACCGGCGATTGGGACTGGGGATGGGAGCCGGGCTCTCATCGAGGGTCTTCTCGCAGGGACGGACTTACCGATGGTGTTGGATGCCGATGCGATCCCGGCTTTAGCCGGTAGCCATGCCCTCGCCGAACGCGATGCCCCAACCATCATCACCCCGCACGCCGGAGAACTCGGACGCCTGATGGACGCGGGCGCGAAAGAAGTCTCGGCGCGCAGGCTCCACTTCGCGTGCGCCGCGGCGGCGGAGCACGGATGTTGCGTGTTGCTCAAAGGCGCGGACACGCTCGTCGTCGAGGGAGAACACGCGGCGGTGAACTCGACGGGCGAGGTGGCGCTGGCGACGGCAGGGACGGGGGATGTTCTGTCCGGGGCCATCGGGGCGTTGCTCTCCCGCGGCATGGACCCTTACGACGCGGCTCGGGCCGGGGCCTGGGCGCATGGCCGGGCGGCGCGACTGTGGCTCGAAGATACGGGATGGCCCGCCGAGAGCCTGGTTGCGAACGATCTTCCCGCTTATTTGCCGTGGGCCGTGGCCGAGATCTTGTAGTTTCGGATGATGTTTACGCGGGGGATTTACGCGGTGGCGATCGAGCTTCTCCCGACGAACGCGCCGGGTGGGGATCTGGAGTAGCATTCACCCGCGAGGGTTCACGGACGATTCGGGAGGACGAGCGTTGGAGCAACAGGACATTCGGGAGCTGAAAGTCGGGGACATCATGCAGTCTGGTTGGCCGACGCTGGAGACGGAGCAGACCGTCGAGGACGCCATAAAGCTCTTCGCCGAGAGGGGCGTCTCCGGCGCGCCCGTCGTGCGCGAGGGAGCCTTGATCGGGATAGTCACCGAGGGAGACCTCATCTTCCGCGACGCCGACATAAAAAG
>JACDDK010000143.1 GCA_013817025.1 Rubrobacter sp. | reverse complement strand
CCCGACCCAAGCACGTGCCGACCGCCGGCGCCCCGCTGACGGCTTGTTTATGCCGGAAAAGACCAAACTCCCACGTAGATACGGAACTTGGCGGATTATTATCCACCGAACTGCCGATACCATGTCTTCTCAGAGACTGGGAACCCGGAGCCCGGCCAAGGAAAGGACAAAAAGACCGGGCTCTATGATGGGCCGGGGACGATTTCGTCATAACGGGCGAGGGTCTCATCCGCTTCCTCGCGCAGCCGGTCGGCTTCGGCCAGAGCGTCGCGCACGATCTCCTTGACGCCTGCCCGCAGGTCGCGGAGTAGATCGTCGGCGGTGTGCGTCGCCTCTCTAACCTCCATCAGGCCGCCTGATCTCGCGCATTTTCTCATCCTCGGCCTCAAGGCGGGCGATGTGACGCTCACGGGCGGCGGAGCCGTCCAACTCGCGAGTGTACTGGCGATAGGCGTCGGCGTCCCGCTCAGATCGACGGCCTGCCGTTCACTTCGGCGCTGTCAACCTTCTCCGGCGCGGGTGCGTCCGGCGCGGCCAGTTTGATCGAGGGGGCGAGCAAGTTCGCCACTACCGCAATGGTCTTCGCGGCCTTGCACATAAATTACAAGCGGCTACAGAATGTAGTGTTTTGTTCAGGACTGAACCACCATGTATAGAACCCACCCCCGACTTTTTGTGCAAAGCCCCGCTACGGGATACCGTAGATGCCCTGAGAAGGTGCGGCGAGACTTTTTACGGGTACTTCGATGGCGAGGCGTTCACGGCTGTCGTCTCATACAAAATACGTGGCCCGTGGCTCGACATCCATCGTTTGTTCGTGAGCCCGGATCACCTCCGCAAAGGCCGTGCGAGCGCGCTACTCCGCTTCGTCGAGATCGCCGACATTGGCGTCGAGCGCATCACCGTATCAACGGGATCCAAGAACACTCCGGCGGGGAAGCTCTACATTGCCCACGGCTTCGTCTCGACCGGGGAATTCGAGGCGTCGCCAGGTCTCTTTGTGACGCGGTTCGAGAAGACTGTGCGGCGGCTGGCGGCGCCTTCGGACGGCTGTTAAGCTCCGAGGGAAGTTTTAGAGAAAAGGAGCATCATGCTGCGGGTACGGGATTTTATGACGCGAGACGTGGTGACGCTTGGCCCCGAGGCCAGCGCGAAAGAGGCTTGGGCTTTGTGCCGGGAGCATGAGATACGCCACATTCCAATCGTCGAGGATGGGCGGCTGGTTGGGCTGGTCTCCGACCGCGACTTGCGCGACGTGAGTCCGGGGCGGGGGGACCGCGAGGCGGCTACGCTTCAGTGGGTGGGGCTCAACGAGATGATGGTCCGAGATCTTGAGACCATCCATCCGCTGGATACCGTCGAGCACGCGGCGCGTGAGATCCACGACCGTAAGATCGGCTGCCTGCCCGTAGTCGCCGACGGCGAACTGGTCGGCATCATCACCTCCCAGGACATGCTGCGGACCCTTGTCGAGTTGATCGGCGGCGGCGGCGCAGGCACCTGGATCGAGGTTGAAGTCCCCAACGAACCCGGCCAACTCGCCAACCTGACCGACGTAATGCGCGACCAGAAGGTGAACATCGGCGGCGTCTTTCTCGGCCCCGCCAGCCGCGAGACCTACCGGACCATAACCCTGCGCCTCGAAACAACTAACCCCTCCGCCGCCCTCAAAAGCCTCGAAGCCGCCAACTACAAGGTGACGACCGTCGAGTCGTCCGCCCCCACCGGCGGCCCCTACGAAGGGTAGTTGCTTTAGCCCGAGAACAGCCCCGTAACGCCCGGATTGAGCCTGCCGGTCTCGTCCAGGTAGTCCTTCCAGGACCGTTTCGGGGCGTAGCCGAGCATCCTCATGGCTTTGGCACACGAGATGCCTGAGGCGTCCTCGCGGTCGAGGGGCTTTATCTCGATGTCGTTCCCGTAGTACTCACGCACGATCTCCTCGAACGGCCTGCTCCCGACGTTGTCTGGCGAGGCGATGTAGAACACCTCGTGGCCGGACAAATCCGACTCGGCGGCCAGCACGATAGCGTCCGCGAGGTCGTAGACATCGATGTAGCTCCAGAAGTTGGGTGAGAGAACGGAGGCGTCACGCACCTGCGGCCCGAGGTTGTTCTCGTAGTTACCCTCGTGCTGCACCCAGCAGGGACGGATGGAGATGCACCGGATGTCGGAGCGTCTTATCGCCGCGTCCATCAACTGCTCCCCGAAGTGCTTGGACGTCGCGTACGGGTCCTGCGGTTGGATGGGATGCTCCTCGTCCACCGGTACGTAATCCGGCAAGAACTCCCTCTCGGGGAAGAAGAACCCCGGCACCGTCTCGCTGGAGATGTTCACGAACCGCGGCACCCCGAACCGTATCGCCGCTTCGAGCGTGTTGAATGTAGCCATGAGGTTATTGTGAAAGACCACGTGCGGCGGGTTGCGAGTGGGCTCGGGGATGGCGGCCGCGTGGACCACGGCCTCGGCGCCCCGCACCACCGCGAAGGCATCTCCCGCGTCGGTAAGGTCGGCCTGGAAATAGTCGGCCTCGTTCTGGCCGGGGCGTTCGAAGGTCGGCGGCATCACATCCGTGGCCCGCACGTCGTGGCCCGCCTCCTGCAGAGCCGCCACCGTCGCCCGCCCGACCTTGCCCCGCGCTCCTGTTACAAGTACCCGCATTCGGCCTCCTGATTTCGTATCGCTTCCTTATGATGGTATAGCATCGCGCCACCGGAGTTTCACGCCGCGAGGCGTCGGGTAAACGGCCTCGCATGAGAGTAATAGTGATGGGAGCAACTGGAAACCTCGGCACGAGCGTCCTGCGCTCGCTCGCCGACGAACAACAAGTCGAGTCCGTTCTAGGAGTAGCCCGCCGCCGCCCGAACCTTACCGTTCCGAAGGTCGAATGGGCCGAGGCCGATGCGGCGAGCGATGATCTCGTACCGCTCTTTCGGGGAGCGGATGCGGTGGTGCTTTTGTCCTGGATCATCCAGCCTTCCCGAGACCTGAACAAGCAGTGGATGATCAACGTCGAGGGCAGCACGCGAGCCATGCGGGCCGTGAAGGAAGCCGGTGTCCCCGCGCTGCTCTATGCCTCGTCCGTCGGCGCGTACTCGCCGGGGCCGAAGCACCGGGCCGTCGACGAGAGTTGGCCGACCGGCGGGATCCCGACCTCGTACTACGGCCGTCACAAGGCCGAGGTCGAGCGGCGGCTGGACCGTTTCGAGCAGGAAGCGCCGGACGTTCGCGTGGTTCGGATGCGTCCCGGCCTCGTGTTCAAGAGGGAGGCTGCGGAAGGTATTCGGCGGCTCTTCGCGGGGCCGTTCTTCCCGAGTTTGCTGGCGCACCCGAGCCTCATCAACTTCGTGCCGGATATAAAGGACCTTCGTTCGCAGGTGGTTCATTCCTACGACGTGGGCGAGGCTTTTCGGCTGGGGATCGTCAAGGACGTGCGGGGGGCGTTCAATCTGGCTGCGGAGCCGGTGTTGGACGCGGTGGAGATCGGGCGGATACTCGATGCCCGGCCGGTGCCGTTCTCCTCGCGGGTGGCGCGAGCGGGGGCGGATCTCTCGTGGCGGCTGAGGCTGCAACCGGTGCCGCCGGGATGGCTAGACCTCTCGCGGCAAGTCCCGATCATGGACACCACAAGGGCCCGCGCCGAACTCGGCTGGACGCCCCAATACACCGCTGGCGAGACGCTCCTAGAAGTATTGGAA
>JACDDK010000142.1 GCA_013817025.1 Rubrobacter sp. | reverse complement strand
CGCCGGGGATCTTTGCGGGACCGAGCCCGCCGCCCACCCGCCGGGTACGACGGTCGAGGCGCGGGACCTTTTCCTGAACCTGCCGGTGCGCCGCGGTTTTCTGGGGACGGTTCGAGCGGAAGCGAACGCGGTGGCGTCGGTGGTTCAGGCGCTGGCGTTGAGCCGCCCGGAGGTCGGGTTCTTCCTACACTCCGAGGGGCGGCGCGTAATGGCGCTGCCAGCGGCGGCGGATTTGCGGGAACGCATCTCGCAGGTCCACGGCCTCTCGCTGGCGCGGAGCCTCGTGGCTCTCGAAGACCCGGTGGTGTGGGGCTTCGTGAGCCCGCTATCGGTTAGTTTTCCGACGCGGCGGTATCTGCATGTCGCGGTGAACGGAAGGGTCGTGGATACGGACTCGTTCGCTCCGGCGGTCTCCAAAGCCTACGCGGACCTCTTGCCGAAGGGGCGGCATCCGGCGGCGTTCCTGCGGCTGGATCTCGGCCCCGGCGAGGTGGACGTGAACGTCCATCCAGCGAAGAGCGCGGTGAGGCTGCGCGGTGGACGGTCGGCGTATCCGTTGGTGGTCGGGACCATCCGGGCGGCTCTGGCCCCGGATCGGGAACCCGGCGGCCCAATACCCGAGGAGCGGGACACGTCGCTCACGCTCATTGGGCAGTTCGCCGAGCGTTGCATCGTGGCGCAGGAGGGCGACGAGCTTTTCATCCTCGACCAGCATGGAGCGCACGAGCGCATCCTGTACGAACGCTTTTCGGAGAACTTGAGATCCGAGGCCGTCCCGCTGGCGAACCCGGTCGTGGCCCGGTTGTCCGAAGACCTCGCGCCGGAGGTCTGGAACTTCGAGTACGAACTAGGCGCTTTGGGCTTTTCGTTCGAGCCTTTTGGTGTGGACGCTGTGCGGGTAACAGCAGCGCCCAGCCCCGTTTCGGATGCCGAATCCGCTTTCGTTGCGGCGGTCGGGGCTCTCGCTGGTGGTGAAGACTTGGCGAAGGCGCTAGCGTGCAAAGGTTCCAGAAAGTTCGGGGAGAACCTGTCTCGGGAGGAGATGAAGGCTTTGCTAAAAGAATGGGCCGCCTGTGAGTTTAGAGATGTCTGTCCTCACGGGCGGCCTATAGTGAAGCGTGTCGCGCTCGCGGATTTGCTGCGCGAGTTCGGTCGGGTTTAGGCTACGAGGGATCGTCGTCGACGAGGGTCTGGCCGAGGTTCAGGATCGTCGGCGCCCAGAGGCCGACGAAGATCGCCAGGTTCTGGCGGTCGCTGCGGTACAACGAGATCGAGATGAGGATCGAGATCAACGTAGCCGCTATATAGGTTATCTTTCCGGTACCCACAAGTATCCTCCTTTTTTGCTTACGTTCACCGCTATACTACCCCTAGTCCAGGAGGCCAAACTGTAAGAGAGGTTTCAAAGCGATGTTCCGAAGCGAAGAAGCCGCAACGAGCGTGCGACGCCCCGACGAGGGAGGCCGCTCGACGGTCTTCGGGACGCGCGGCGCCGTAGCCTGCGAACACCCGAGCGCCGCCCTCGCCGGCATCCGAGCCCTCGACGCCGGTGGCACCGCCGCCGACGCCTGCGTAGCGATGGCCGCCGCGATGGCCGTCCTCGCCCCGATGACCACCGGCATGGGCGGCGACGCTTTCCTGCTGTACTACGACGCCGGGACCGGACGCGTCCTCGGCGCGAACGGTTCCGGTGGCGCCCCACGCGCCACCACCATCGAGAAGCTACGCGACCGGGGCATTACGGAGATGCCGGAGCGTGGCGGACTTCCCATCACCGTCCCCGGCGCCGTGAGGCTCTGGGAAGACGCGGCGACGAAACTTGGACGCCTGCCGCTCGCACAGCTACTCGAACCGGCCCGCGCCTTTGCAGGGGAGGGCCATCCCGTCGCCGAGGTCGTGGCCCGTTACTGGGAGGTCGGCGAGGACTTGCTGAGGAAGAACGAGGCCGCCACGAAAACCTTCTTGCCCGAGGGGCGTCCACCCAAGCCGGGCGAGTTGTTCCGGCAGCCGGACATCGCCTCGACCCTGGCCGCCGTCATGGATAGCGGGGCGGATGCATTCTACAATGGACGCATCGGTCGGAGCCTGGCGACCGCAGCGCAGGAAGCGGGCGGTTATCTGACCGAGGATGACCTCGCGGCGCACGAGACTTCGTGGGTGGAGCCAATACACACGGACTACCGGGGCGTGCGCGTTTACGAGATCCCACCTCCCGGACAGGGCATCGCCGCGCTCCAGATGCTCAACATCCTCGAAGGCTTCGACATGGCGGACCTTGCCGCCACGAGTGCCGAGCGCATCCACCTTGAAGTAGAGGCCAAAAAGCTCGCCTTCGCCGACCTACACGATAAGGTAGGCGACCCCGAGTTCGCGGACGTGCCGACCGAAGACCTGCTCTCCAAAGACTACGCCGCGACTTTGCGGGAACGCGTCTCGCGCGAGAAGGCGGGCGCGTCCGTCGGCCCGAACCTCGGCGACGACACGACCTACCTGTGCGCCGTCGACGCCGAGGGCAACGGGTGCTCGTTCATAAACAGCCTCTACATGGGCTTCGGTAGCGGCGTCGTCGCCGACGGTGCGGGCGTCGGTCTACAAAATCGGGGTCACTCCTTCCGGCTGGACCCGCACCACCCCAATGCCCTCGTCCCCGGCAAGCGTCCGATTCACACGATCATCCCCGGCCTGGCGACGAAAGACGGCGCTTTGTGGAGCGTGTTCGGAAACATGGGCGGCCCCATGCAGCCGCAGGGACACTTCCAAGTCCTCTCCAACATCATCGACCACGGCATGAACGCTCAGGAGGCCGTCGACCACCCCCGCCACTTTCACGACCACGACTCCAACAACTTGCTGGTCGAAGGCCGCGTGCCGACCTCGGAGATAGACAAGCTCCGCTCTTTGGGTCACGAGGTCGAGTTGGGAAGCAGCTACGTCGTGCCGGTGGGCGGGGCGCAACTCATCCGGGTTCACGAAGACGGCGTGCGTTCCTGCGGCAGCGACCCGCGCAAGGACGGTTGCGCTCTGGCGCAATAGGGACTCCGACTTCTGCGATTAGCGGGAAGAAGAGGAGGCGGTGGAACTTCCACCGCCTCCTCTTCCTAAGAATAGTGCTCTCGGAGGGAGCTGTCGTGGCGGCCAGTCCTCGCGCGGCACCGCTTGAAAGCGCCACCCGGAGCCGCAGGGGCATGGGCCGTTGCGACCGAGTTTCTCCGTTGGCTCCTTGTCGCCGTAGACTACGCGCTCGCGGCGTTCCAGCGAGAGACTTTGGTCATGCTTGGTTTGTCCCGCGCTCCTGATCGGTGTCTAAAGCGTTTTTACAGTGAGTGTGCCTTTGGACGGTAACCTGCACGAAGCTCTAATGACTGACAGGGCGACGCAAGGCGAATCGCCTCAGACTGGCCACTTTTCGAGCGTCCAGCCCATGTTCCAGAACATCCATTCGTAGCGGCTGGTGGTGACGAAGGCTTCCGTAACGGCCGCTCTCTGAACCGGGCTCAGGTCTTCGCAGGCGCGGTCGGTGAGGTCCAGGACCGCCTCGACGACGGCACCGAACTCCTCGCCGCCGTAGGTATCTATCCACGTTTGGTACATTGGATTGGGCGAGCCCTGCTCCAGGAGCGCCTTGCCGACCTCGGCGTAGATCCAGTAGCACGGTAGCACCGCTCCTAAAATCTCAGGATAGTCTCCGAGAGCGGC
>JACDDK010000014.1 GCA_013817025.1 Rubrobacter sp. | reverse complement strand
GGCGACCGTGCCGTCGGCGAGGACGACGGTTATCCCGATGATGATGTCGCGCACCGTGCCGTATTTCAGCCGCCGGGGGCCGGACGAGTTGGACGCTACAATGCCGCCGATGGTCGCGCCCGCGCTCTTTTCGGGCGGGTCGAGGGCGAGCATCTGGTTCGCTTCGGCCAGTTTGGTTTGCAGGTCGGAGAGTTTGACGCCGGCCTGGACACGCACGATCTGGTCTCCGGGGACGTGCTCGATGATCTCATCCATCCGGGCCATGCCGAGGATTACATCCACACTCCGCGGTGGCGCTCCCAGGTCCATCTTCGTGCCGCCACCACGGGGGGAGACGGTTAGACCTTCGGCGCTCGCGAGCTTCATCAACGCGCTGATCTCCTCGACCGAACCCGGCTCCACCACGAAGGACGCCTCGACACCCTCAATGGCGTCCTCGGCACCGGCTTCGCGGACGTTAGCCGCGCCGACTATGTTTTGCAGGTCCTCGAAGGTTGTTTTTTTGGTCTGCATTAGAAGTTCTCCGCGAGGCCGGCTTTTTGGATCGGGTGCATGTGAAACGGCCCTGGGCGTTCCCCGCATAGCCGCGGCGTCGGGAATATTTTGCCGGGGTTGCAGAGGCCGTGCGGGTCGAATGCGCAACGAAGGAGTTGCATCACGTCCATATCCTCGGTGGTGAACATCTTCGGCATGTACTTCTTCTTATCCTCCCCGATGCCGTGTTCGCCGGTAAGCGAGCCGCCATGCTCCAGGCACGCGAACACGATGTCGCCGGCCAACTCCTCGGCCCTCTTGGCCTCGCCGGGGACGTTGTTGTCGTAGAGGACCAGCGGGTGCAAATTGCCGTCTCCGGCGTGGAAGACGTTGGCGACGCGCAGCCGGTGCTTCGTGCTGAGGTCCGCTATCTCTTTCAAGACCTTCCCAAGCTCCATGCGCGGAACCACGCCGTCCTGCACGTAGTAGTCGTTGGAGATGCGGCCCATAGCCCCGAACGCGGCCTTGCGGCCCTTCCAGAACAGAGCGCGTTGTTCGTCGTCCTCGGCCACCCGGATCTCCGAGGCGTTATTCTCCTCGCAGGTCTTCATTACGTGGTCGAACTGGTTGGCGACCTCGGCCTCGGGACCGTCGAGCTCGACGATCAAGAGCGCCCCAGCCTTCGGGAAGCCCGGCGCGACCGTCGTCTCGACCGCCTCTATAGTAAGGGCGTCCATCATCTCGATTGCGGCGGGCAAAATCCCCGCGCCGATGATGCCGGAGACCGCCCCACCAGCCTCTTCCGTATCCTCGAACGCCGCGAGCAGCGTCCGCACGGACTCGGGCTTTCGCACGATCCGCAGGGTGATCTTCGTGGCGATGCCCAACGTCCCTTCGGAGCCGACGAACGCGCCCAGAAGCTCGTAGCCGGGAGCGTCCGGGGATTTGCCGCCGCCGATGTGGACGATGGAGCCGTCGGCCAGCACGACCTCCGCGCTCATGACGTGGTTGGTGGTGAAGCCGTATTTCAGGCAGTGGACGCCGCCGGAGTTCTCGGCGAGGTTGCCGCCGATGGAGGAGACGATCTGGCTGGCCGGGTCCGGCGCGTAGTAGTAGCCGTCGTCCGCGACCTCCTGGGATACCCAGATGTTTATGACGCCCGGCTCGACGACGACACGCCCGTTTTCGAGGTCCACTTCGAGGATGCGCTTCATCCTGGAAAGTACGATCAAGACTCCCGACTCGACCGGCAGCGCCCCCCCCGAGAGCCCGGTCCCGGAGCCTCGGGCGACGAACGGAATACCTTCGGCGTAGAGGATTTGGATTATCTTCTGAACGTGTTCGGCGGACTCGGGCAGTACGACCAGTTCGGGGACGACGCGGTAGTTCATCAGGCCGTCGCACTCGTAGGTGCGGAGTTGCTCGCGCTCGGAGATCACACCCTGCGGGCCGAGTACCTGCTCCATCTCGCGTATTAGTTGGCTACGCTCCATACTTGCCTCCTATCGCGGGTGATTCTATCCCCCGCTCCCTATTTCGTGTTGCGCCTGCTCCTCTATGAGGGTGAGGATCGCGGAGTGGTCCCGGTCGCCCCGTCCTTTGGCTTTCAGGGTCTCCAGCATCTGATCCACAACCGCCGTAACCGGGAGCGACACCCCATACTCCCTACCCGTCGCCAGAGCTATCCCCAGATCCTTATGGTGCAATTCTATCCTAAAGCCCGGATCGAAGGAATGCCCGAGCATCTTCTCCCGCTTGACCTCCATCACCTTGTTCCCGGCCAAACCACCCCCAAGAACGTCGAGGATTTTCGCCGGATCGACCCCGGCTTTGGACCCCAGCACCAGCGCCTCGGAGACCGCCTCGATGGTGAGGGCCACCACGATCTGGTTGGCCGCCTTGACCACCTGCCCGGCCCCAACCTCCCCAACGTGCGTGATGGTCTTCCCCATCGCCTCGAACAACGGCCCAGCCCGCTCGAAATCCGCCTCCGACCCGCCGACCATGATCGAGAGCGTCCCGTCTATCGCGCCCACATCCCCGCCGCTGACCGGCGCGTCCAGCATCGAAGCGCCGTGTTCGCCGGCTTTCGCGGCGAGATCTCTCGTCACCACCGGGGATATGGTGCTCATGTCCACTATGAGCGAGCCTTCCCGTATGCCTTCTAATACGCCGCCCTCGCCAGCCAGCACCTCTTCGACCTGCGGCGAGTCCGGGAGCATGGTGATGATTACATCGGACTGCTCCGCGACCTCCTTCGGGCTACCGGCGACCGTCGCGCCGTCCCCGGCAAGCTCCTCGGCCTTCTCGGCGGTGCGGTTATAGACGACCAACTCGTGTCCCGCCTCCAACAAGTTCTTCGCCATCGGTTTGCCCATGATGCCAAGCCCTATGAAACCTACCTTCTCAGCCATAACGCGCTCCTCTTTATAGATTCAGGTCAGATACCGTTACGTCCCCGCCGCGTAACTCCTTCGGAAGCCATCCGAAGCTCTCTTCCGTTGTGTTCGTTGGATTGTATTCGAGGCCGACGTAGCCGTCGTAGCCGAGGTTCTCCAGTTCGTCGAGGATGTACGGGTAGTGGATCTCGCCCGTCCCCGGCTCGTGGCGGTCGGGCGAGTCCGCGATCTGGACGTGTCCGATAACCCCTATGTTCTCCCGCAAGTTCGCAACCAAATTCCCCTCCATCCGCTGCATGTGATAGAAGTCGTGCTGTATTTTCACGTTGTCGCGCCCCACACCCCTCACGAACTCCACCGCCTGCTGCGTCGTATGCAGCAGGTACGGCCCGTTCTCGAAGGTGTTGACCGCCTCGACCATCACCGTGACGCCCGCCCCTTCGGCCTGCTCGGCGGCGAACGCGACGTTGCGGCGAGCCAGCGCAAGCTGCTCGTCACGGTCCATCCCAGGTTTTTCGTGTCCGGCGAGTATGTTCATGCGGGTGCAGCCCAACGACCGCGCCAACTCCAGCGCGACAGGCACGTTCTCCCGGAACTGCCCCTCGCGTTCGGGGTCACTCACAAGCCCCCGGTCCCCGCTCGGCATGTCTCCGGCGTCGAAGTTAAACAGCGCGACCGTGAGGTTCGCATCCTTTATGGCCTTCTCGATTTCGCCCAGGTCCTCGCCCATCGGCCACCAGAACTCGACCGCCGAGAAACCAGCCTCCGCCGCCCGCCCGAAGCGTTCGAGCATCGGGACTTCCTTGAACAGAATGGAAACATTCACGTTGAACTTCATCGAAACTCCTTCACCGTAACCCGCATTCCCCGTTCACTACTAACACGTTCCACCAACCCGGTAAATCGCACGTTTCGCATCGTGAAAACACCGCTAGAACGATTCCAGGGCTTCGGTCAGGCCGCCGGAGATGCGTTTGAGGTGTGGGACCAGTTCTTCGACGCGGCGGCTTTCGAGGCGTCCTGCGGGGCCGGAGATGCTCATGGCGGCGAATATTTCTCCGTCCGGGCCGAAGACGGGGGCGGCGAGGCAGCGGACGCCGTCTTCTTGTTCGCCGAAGTCCATCGCGTAGCCCTGATGCCTTACCCTCCGCAGTTCGGAGCGGAGCTGAGCGAGGTCGGTGATGGTGCTCGACGTGTAGCGGGTCAGGCCCGCCCGACCGACGATGAACTCGACAAGTCGTGGCGGCTGGTAGGCGAGCAGAACCTTGCCGGTGCCGCTGGAGTGTGCCGGCACGCGGTTTCCAGGCTCGGTGAAGATCCTCAACATCCGGCTCGGCGGCGAGACCTGCTCTATGTACATCGTCGAGTTCCCTTCGAGGATGGCGAGGTTGGCCGTCTCCTGACTCACCCGCATCAGTTCTTCCAAAAACGGCACCGCCAGCGGCCCGATGCGCTCCCGAGCCGTAATAGCCATCGTCAACGACCGCAACCCCACACCGTAGCGCCGCGTCCGGGCGTTCTTGTGCACGTAGCCCCGCACCGCCAGCGTCCCCAGCAACCGATGCACCGTCCCGGCGGCCAGTCCGGTGGCCGCCCCGATCTCACTGACCCCCAACTCCTCATTCGAACGGCTCAGAAACTCCAGGATATCGAACGCCCGTTCCACCGACTGAACCCCGCCCCGCACCTCGCCCACCACCCCGGCTTCCATTTATACCCATCCACCTTTCATCGTCTGCTTTCCGCATTATGAAAAAGAATGTTGTTCGGGTCAAGTGCTTTGCGTCACAATTGCTCTATCATAAAGGTGGGAAACGGTGGAACGAGGAGGTTTCTGGTGGCGAGCATGGACGTGATGGACGCGGTGGTTGGGGTAATGGAGGACGAGGGTGTGGAGGTGGTCTTCGGGGTTCCGGGGGCGGCTATTCTGCCATTGTACAAGGCGTTGAGCACGTCGGAGCGGATAAAGCACTATTCGGTGCGGCATGAGGAGGGCGGGACGCACGCGGCGGACGGGTATGCGCGGGTTACGGGGAAAGTTGGTATCAACATCGGGACCAGTGGGCCTGCCGGGACCAACATGATCACGGGTCTGTACACCTGCATGGCGGATTCCATACCGATGATCTGCATCACCGGCCAGGCCCCGACGGACGTCCTGCACAAGGAGGCGTTCCAGGCGGTGGACATCGTGGAGATCGCCAAGCCCGTCACCAAGTGGTCCGTGCAGGTCAAGGAGCCCGCGCAACTCGTGTGGACCTTCCGGGAGGCGTTCCGCATCGCGCGGGAAGGCCGCCCCGGCCCCGTCCTCATAGATCTGCCGCTCGACATCCAGACCAGCGGTTTAGAGGTGGACTTCGACCCGAAGCGCGGCGGGCGGCTGCACTTCGAGAAGCCCGAGCCGAGCCAGAGATCCATACAGCAGGCGGTCGAGATGATCCTCGAAGCCGAGCGCCCCATCCTGATGCCGGGCGGCGGCACCATCCTCGCGGATGCTTCGGAAGAGTTGATGGAGCTTGCGGAGTACCTGCAAGTCCCGGTCAGCCCGACGTACATGGGCAAGGGCGTCATCAACGAGGACCACGAGCTATACGCGGGCATCGTAGGCTTGCAGACCAACCAGCGATTCGCCAACGCGCTGTTTCTGGAGAGTGACCTCGTCGTGGGCATCGGCAACCGCTGGGCGGAGCGTCATACCGGAGATCTGGAGGTATATAAGGGAGATCGGAAGTTCATCCACGTGGACATCGACCCGCGCCAAATCGGGCGCGTCTTCCCCCCGGATCTCGCGGTCGTCTCCGACGCGAAGCTCGCCCTCGAAGCCCTGCTGCGGACGGCCCGCGACATGACGCCCGAGCGCGAGGCGGGAGCGTGGGTGGGCCGGGTGGACGAGTTGCGTTCGACGATGCTGCGGAAGATGGACTTCGACGACTCGCCAGTAAAGCCGCAGCGGGCCTACAAGGAGATGAACGAGTACTTCGACGAGGACGCCATCATGGTCACGGCCATCGGCCTGTACCAGATCTTCGGCGGCCAGTTCCAGAAGACCTACAAGCCGCGCCACTACCTCTGTTGCGGTCAGGCGGGACCATTGGGATGGGAGGTCCCGGCGTGCATCGGGGCCAAGCTCGGGAGGCCGGATAGCCTGGTCGTGGGTGTCGTCGGGGACTACTCGTTCCAGTTCCTGATGGAGGAGATCGCGGTGGCCGTACAGTACAAAATCCCCTACGTGCTGGTCATGCTCAACAACGCCTATATGGGCCTCATCCGGCAGGGCGAGATGAAGTACGAGATGAACTTCGCGGTGGATATCGGCTACGAGGGACCGGACAGCGACTACGGCATAGACAACGTGATGGTCATGCAGGCCATGGGCGCTCAAGGCCGCCGCATCGACCGCCCGGAGGAGATACAGGACGCTCTGGACTGGGCCGTGAAGACCAGCGAAGAGCAGCGCGTTCCGGTACTCGTGGAGATCATGTGCGAGCGCGACACCAACGCCGCGATGGGCGTGTCCATAGACAAGATCAACGAATACGAACCAATAATAGATGGCACCCGCGAGACCGCCGGACAAATAGTCGGCGCAATACCCCAGAGAGACTGAAGTCTGTAACCATCAGCTATGGGCGGTCAGCAAGAACCAAAGGCTGACCGCCCATAGCTCGCCGCCGGCGACGTGGTTTGTGTGGGGCGAGACCTTCCACAAACCACCGCACTTCCGAGCGACCAGTCAACGCCAAAACGCCCCATGCAACAGCCCGCGGGGCTACAGATCGGTCATGGAGTCGACGAAAAAGAAACCGACCTCGACCTACCAAAAAGCCGGTAGCTGAACGCTGACAGCTAAAAAACGGCTGGCTCGAAACCCACGCGCCGTATAAGATCCCAGCGACCCCGAAGGCCCCAATCGTCGGAGGATAGAGCCGTCATGGAAAAGCAACTGCGAGAGATACTAGCGTCCGGCCTGGAGGCGGCGGACCCGGCCAAAGCCGTCCACCGCTTCGTGCGGGTGGAGGATGGCGAGGTCTTCGCTGGGGATGAGCGTTTCGCGGCGGAGCGCGTCTTCGTCGTGGCGGTTGGGAAAGCGGCGGGCGCTATGGCGGAGGCCGCCGAGGAGCTTTTTGGGGAACGTATCGTGGACGGTATCGTGGTGACTAAAGACGATCATCACCCCGGCCCGGAGCGGCTGGAGACAGTGTATTCCTCCCATCCCGAGCCCGACGAACGGGGTGTGGAGGCGGCGCGAAAGGTCCGGGAGTTGGCGGAGTCGCTCGGCGAGGGGGACCTTCTGCTGGCGCTGGTCTCCGGTGGAGCGTCGGCGCTGCTAGCGGACGCCGCGCCGCCCATCGAGCTTGCGGACCTCAAGGAGCTTACCGGAGCGTTATTACGAAGCGGGGCGGATATAGGCGAGATCAACACCATAAGGAAGCACGTCTCCATCCTGAAAGGTGGCGGGCTCGTGCGCCTAGCCGCTCCCGCCCCGACGCTCGCGCTGCTGCTCTCGGACGTAGTCGGCGACGAACCTTCGTCCATCGCCAGCGGCCTCACCACCCCCGACCCGACGACCCTCGAAGACGCCCGAGGCGTACTGCGGCGCTACGGCATCGACCCGCCCGCGAGCATCGCCGAGCACCTGAGAACCGCGGAAGAGACCCCAAAGCCCGGCGACGCGGCTTTCGAGGGAGCCACGAGCGTCGTGTGCGGCGGTGGGCGGCACGCGGCGGAGGCTGCGGCGGAGGCTGCGCGGGCTCTGGGCTACGAGCCGGTCCTGCTCACGACCACCCTGACCGGCGACGCGCTCGGAGCGGCGCATATGTACGCGGCCATCGTGCGGGAGGCTTTGGCGAGCGGCAACCCAGCCCCGCCGCCGTGCGCCATCGTCTCCGGTGGCGAGGCGACCGTGACCGTGCGCGGGAGCGGCACGGGCGGCCCGAATGGCGAGTTCGCCCTCGCGCTAGCCGTGGAACTTGACGGCGTCGATGGGTGGGCGGCGTTCGCGGCGGACACGGACGGCGCCGACGGCTCGACCGACGCGGCGGGTGGCATCGTGGACGGTTCCACGGCGGCGAAGATTCGGGAGGGCGACATCGATCCGGCGGAGGCGTTGGCGAATAACGACTCGCGCCCGGCGTTGAAGGCCGGTGGGGCGCTGCTCTTCACGGGGCCTACCGGCACCAACGTCAACGACCTGCGGGTGGCACTCGTCGCCGGGAGCGACTGAGGCCGCAGTCAGCGAAATTCAGGCGGCCATCAACCTTCCCGGCGCGGAGGTTAGCGAGACGAGCGGGCAGCCGGTGATAGCGTGGCCGGGGCTGGATGGACAGGTGGAGCAGCAGCGACCGGTCGTACCGGAGGCGGCACCCTACGCCGCTTCGTACACGGTCAACTGGATCTCGGCGGCGCGGGTACGATCATCATCCGTCGGCACGAGCGCCACGGGTCTTCAAGGCCAAGAAGGCGACCTGCTACGCCTGGTCTTCAAATGGTCCATCGGCTTGACGGTAGTAATGGCGGTGGTGGCAACGCTCCAGGCCTACGTGTTTCCGTTCGTAATTCCGTAAATAGGCTTCAGGCAACAGGCTTCAGGTTCGTCGGCGGTTCGTTTTTTGTTCTTGCTGACGGCTGAGAGCTTTAATTCGATGCTTCGGTAGCGAAGCGGCGGCGGATTTCGTCCAAGTCCCGGCGCATGGCGTCCGCGCCGTCGCGGTTGGGGTCGTTGAGGCTTCTTTGGACTTCGTTGGCGAGAGAGATCAGAGACCGTGCGGGTGCGGGTAGCTCCGTCCCGCCCACTATGCCCCACATGGATGCGGCCTTGACGCTGGCCCGCTTTAGAGCTTCGCTGGTCTTGTATAAGTCGGCGCTTCCAAAGCCTTTATCCGCCTGGTACAGAAGTTCATCGAGTTCTTTGTAGTCGCCGGGACTACGCCGGGCGTGTCCGTTTTCGGTCATCGTTTTCCCCTCTTCGTTCTTACTTGTAGGCACCGTGCGGGATGGCGGTTCTGCTCTCGTAGACGGCGAAAAAGCGATCCATCTCCTCGCGGTACTTTTTGAGGGACGCGACCAGAAACTCCAGGTACGCTTCGCCGCCCGCAGTAATTCCGTAACTGCGGCACGAGAGCATATACTCGAACTCCTCGCGCTTGGAATAAATCAAACCTTCCCTCTCCATGCCCCGTAATATACGATACATTTCCCCCGGACGTATGCCATCCAGCCCGGATGCCTGCAATTTTTCCAACAACTCGCGGCCCCGAACCGCCCCCGACCGCACACAACTCAGCAAGAAAGCATCCAACAACCCATCCGAAAGTCTCTCCGACCCGCCGCTCAAATCCTCTCCTCTCCCCGACGCGCAAAGGCGCGTCCTCACCGTAGACCGAATCGCTCCCCTCACGCCTGACCCCGAGATCCTCCTGGGGCAACGAGTTCGGCATCACCGCTCTTTATAACTTTCGCCTATCCTACGCGTAAGGCGTGGAAACCTCTCCACCCTCAAAATGGGCCAAATTATGTACGCAAAGCTATATGTATAAGTATCGGTAACGAACGGCGTTGGCCTTGTGGATTTGTATGACCTGGTGTATTAGCAGTATTTGCATGGCGCGTGATGAGATCTCGTGCGTGCAAGAGGCGTGGTTTTGGTAAGGGAGATCTCCTCGGAGGAGAGGCCGTTTTCACATTTGGTCGTGGTTGGCACTTCGGCGGGTGGCGTTGAGGCTCTATCGGAGGGTTGGATCACGAACCAGGACGTAACCCGCAAGGAGGGATAACCCCCGCGAAACCACGACACTTTTCGTTCCCCGCATCTGTGCTAGGTTTAACCGATGGATAATCCAAAAGTCAGAGTCCGCTACGCTCCGAGCCCCACGGGGATGCTGCACGTCGGCGGCGTCCGAACGGCGCTCTTCAACTGGCTGTTCGCCCGCAAGATGGGCGGCGCATACGTCCTTCGCATAGAAGATACTGACCTCGCCCGCTCCACGGAGGAGTCCGTCGAGCAACTCAAAAGCTCCCTGCGCTGGATCGGGCTGGACTGGGACGAAGGCCCTGAAATCGGCGGCGACCACGGCCCCTATCGTCAGACTGAACGCTTCGACCTCTACCGCGAAGCCGCCAAGAAACTCCTCGACACCGGCCACGCCTACCACGACTTCGCCACCACTGAAGAACTCGCCGCCCTGCGAGACAAAGCCCGAACTGAAGGCCGCCCACCAATCTACACCGGTGGCGAATATCGCGACATGGAGCCGCGGGAAACGCAAAATCGCATCGAAGCCGGAGAACCGTACACCGTGCGCTTCAAAACCCCGCGCGAAGGCCAGACGGTCGTCGAGGACCTCATCCGTGGCCCCGTCACGTTCGAGAACGTCAACATCGAGGACTTCGTCATTATGAAGTCCTCCGACACGCCGACGTACAACTTCGCCGCCGCCTACGACGACGCGGCGATGGAGATGAGCCACGTCATCCGGGGCGACGACCACCTGTCGAACACGCCGCGCCAGGTCCTGATCCACGAAGCCCTCGGCTACGGCTTGCCCGCCTTCGCCCACGTCCCTCAAGTCCTCGGCCCGGATAAGAAGAAGCTCTCCAAACGCCACGGGGCCGCCAGCGTCGAAGAGTTCGCGGAACAGGGCATCCTGCCGGAAGCATTGTTCAACTACCTGGCGCTGCTCGGCGCGGGCTACGCCGCCGACGAGGAGATATTCGCCCCGAACGAACTAGCCAAACGCTTCCGCATCGAGAAGGTCAGCGGCAACCCCGCCGTCTTCGACGAAAAGAAGCTAACCGCCATAAACGCCGTCTACCTGCACCGCCAATCCCCCGAGGAATTGGCGATGCTAGCCGCCCCCATGCTCGCCGAGTCCGGCACCGTAGACGCGGCGGAGCTGCAACACGACATGCCGCGCCTAACGCAAATAATGGCGCTCCTCAAAGAACGCCTGAACCGTGCCACCGACATACCGGACTCAGTAACCTACTTCTACGGTGGCGAGTTGGAGTACGACCCCGAAGAGTTCCAGAAACAGTTCGATAAAGAATTCGTAAAGGAGAACTTCCCCGAGCTAGTCGCACGCCTCGAAGCTCTTCCCGACTGGACCGAAGCGACGATAGAGGAAGCCATCCGGGGCCTCGCCGCCGAGAAGGAGAAAGGTGCGCGCCACCTCATACACCCGTTGCGCTTCGCCGTAACGGGCCGCACCGTAAGCGCCGGCCTCTTCGAGACCCTGCAGCTACTGGGCCGCGAGCGCAGCCTGCTCCGCACCCGCCACGCCGCCGAGAAGCTGCGGCAACTGCCCACGCAGTAGGACTCGCGGCGTGGATACCGGGGCCGGGAAATCCGCACGCTGCGGCCTTTGACGAACCCGGCACCATCGTTTAAACTCTCCCGGCTGTAAGGCCCCATCGTCTAGTGGCCTAGGACATTGCCCTCTCACGGCGAAAACCCGGGTTCGAACCCCGGTGGGGTCACTCTTCTCAGGTCCGCTCCGGCATCGCCGAGGCGGGCCTTCTTTGCACTCTCTCATACTCGCGAACCGATCGTTGCTGGAGATTCTCAGCAACTTGAGCTCAAGGTTAAGAGCAAGCCATCATTCAATCATGAAGTATCGCGCCTGTGTACAGTTTCTACCCATTCACTAACTATGGCGGGCATTCTTTCCACTACTTCCCAACCAAACAAAACTTCATCGACGTATCCCATGTGGAGCATATCCACTATTCGACATAGATAAGAGCGTCCCATTGTCCACCACGTCAAGTACGCATCCACCATGAGATAGTGTTTTACGTGGATTCCCTCGTGTTCCCGAAGCTCTTCGAGTTCCATGCCGTCAAGTAGCGTTTCATAGACGCCATCCGCCACTCGGCTACCGAACGTAGTAGTATAATAGTATTCTTTAATCTCCCACACCGCTATTGGGTTGATGGGACCGGGGAACGCTCCATCCACTCGCCTGGCTAGTGTTCGCAATGGCGCTCCCCGCCGCGTCACCGTAGTCAATTGTCGCGGGTCGTAATCACAAGGCAAACCCTTGGAGTTTGCTTCGATCAACATATTGATGATGGACGTGAGGTAAGCTGGTGCCTTCTTGTCACCTTTTTGCTTGTTCATCGGTATTGGGCACGTTGGGGAAAGTTCCGCATGCATCTCGGCGTAGATTTTCTGCGCGCTTTCCGCGTCCATCAAACGTGGCTCGACAAACGTATTCAGTACGTTCGCTCTATGCGAGAAGTAATCAAATAATAGTTCGCCTTTCTGGGTGGGGTCGCCGCAGGCGTCCATAAGGCTGTAGGAATCCAGTCCTAGATCGGATAGAGCCGTCCTCATATCACTTAGAGACGGAACTCGAACCTGCTACGCTCCCCCTCACCGTGTAACCCAGCTTTTGACTGATGGTTCTTACCATCGCCCAGAAG
>JACDDK010000141.1 GCA_013817025.1 Rubrobacter sp. | reverse complement strand
ATAGTAGTTGTTGACGGCCTTCGTCTTCAGGAGCAGGCGCAGGTTGCGGAGGCCGAAGAAATCTCTCGCGCCTTCGAAGTCGCGTTCGACGAACTCGGAGCGACCGAGGCGGTACTTGTGGCAGGCGTCCTCCAGGAAGCGGTAGAAGTTTGGGGTGACGCCGGGTTCTATGCGTTCGATCTCTTTGATAAGCTCCGGCAGCGTGCGGCGGATGGTCAGCTCGTCCCCGTCTCCGAAGGAGATCCTATACTGCCCATCCAGCGGTATGAGCCGGACGTAGTCGTCCAGATTGCGGCCCGCGAACGAGAAAAGCTCGCGGTAGGTGTCGGTCATGAGCAGGAGCGAGGGGCCGGTGTCGAAGGTGAACCCGTCCGTTTCGAGCTGGTTCATGCGCCCGCCCACGGAGTCGTTCTTCTCGAAAACCTCGACCTCGAAGCCGGTGGCGGCGAGCCGGATGGCGGCCGCCAGACCGCCCATCCCGGCGCCCACGATAGCCACGCGCTTTTTGGAGGTAGGGGGTGGAGCGGTCGTCAAAACTCGGTCTGCCTCTCGCAAGATAACGGTATATTCAGTATACGCCGAAGATGCTAACAAAGTTTGCCCGGACGCCGGGTAAGGGGGGTCACACACGAGTTGGAGGATAGAGCGCCGGAAGCCGTCGTAACCAAGCGTGGAGCTGCGCGTGCTCGTTCGAGGCAACCCTGGATCTACCGCTCCGACATCGCCGAAGCGGGCGGAGAGCCTGGCGACATCGTCCGTGTCCGGGACAACCGGGGAGCTTTCCTGGGACGGGCCTTCCTCAACCCGAATAGCGAGATCACACTCCGCATCGCCGAACATCAGGACATTCCCCTAAACGCTGCCTGGTTCCGAGATCGCATAGAAAAAGCCCTCGCTTACCGCGACACCTTAGAGATAGACGCCAACGCCTACAGGCTTCTTCACGCCGAAGCCGACGGTGTACCGGGGCTTATAGTTGACCGCTACGGCGACTATTTGGTGCTCCAGGTCGGCTCTGCGGCTGTCGAACGCCGCCTGGACTGGGTTCTTGCCGCCCTGCAAGATTCGCTCTCGCCCATCGGTATTCTCCTGCGCGGGGATTCGCCGTCCCGCAAACGAGAGGGACTCGAAACCGGGGTGCGCGTCCTTCGTGGCGAAGTCCCGGAGTCGGTGGTCGTGCGCGAGGGGCCGGTGCGCTACCGGGCGTATCTCCACAGCGGCCAGAAGACCGGCGGCTTCCTAGACCAGCGCGAGAACCACCTCGCCGCCGGACGTTACGCGCGTGGTCGGGTCCTCGACGTGTTCTCCTACGCGGGCGGCTTCGGCCTGCACGTCGCCCGCGACGCCGCGTCCGTCGAGTGCGTGGACGCCAGCGGCCCGGCCCTCGAACTCGCGCGTGGGAACGCGGAGCTAAACGGCCTTGCGAACGTCACGTTTACTCGTTCGGACGCCTTCGACCTGTTGCGAAAACGCTCGGACGCCGGAGAGCGTTACGACACTATCGTGCTGGACCCGCCGGCCTTTGCCAAAGCGAAGCGGGATCTCCCGAAAGCCCGGCGAGCTTACAAGGAGATCAACCTTCGGGCCATGAAGCTCCTCGCCCCCGGCGGCGTCCTCGTCACCTGCTCCTGCTCGTTCCACCTCTCCCGCGAGCCCATGCAGGAAACCCTGCGCCACGCCGCCTCCGACGCCGCTCGGACGATGCGCGTGCTCGACTGGCGCGGTGGGGCCGCCGACCACCCGGAGCTACTAAACGTCCCCGAGACCGCCTACCTCAAATGCGTGGTGCTGCAAGCCGGGTAGCGCCGGAGCTTTCAGTCGCCGCTATACTGCCCGGATATCGGTTCGGGAGAGGAAAGAGCGTTGCGAAGGTTGCCGTGGATGGGCGGGGCGCTGGCGGTTCTCGCCGGTACGGCTCTGCTCGCGCCGCCGATCCTCCGGCGGTCCTGGAGAAAACTCGGTAAGTATGCGACGTGGGAAGCCAATCACCGTCTGGATATAGAAATATCGCCGCTGTTGCTCGCGTCGCGGGAGAAGCTGCTCTCGCGCCTGACCTGGGGTTCGTTGGAGCCGGGGAAGCGAACCGGCGTCTCGCCAGAGGTGCTGGAGGGCTACGCAAGGGAGATGCTCCCGGACTTCGACCCCGCCCTGTACTTCCGGGTGGCGATGCCGCTCGCCGGACGCCTATCGCGTCTGATGTACCGGATGAGCCTCGATGCCGGTGGCGTGAACCTGCGGGCGCTGGACGGCGAGAGCGTGGTCGTGGTGATGAGTCACCGGAGCAACCTGGATTACGTGATCTTGGCGCACCTCTTCGACGGCCGGGCGGTCTTGAGCTTCGCGGCGGGCGAGTGGGCGAGCGGGCCGGTTCTGGGACCCCTGATCCGGGGTCTAGGCTCCTACTTCGTACGCCGCGACTCCGGCGACCCCACTTACCGCCGCGCCCTGGAACGCTTCGTACGGACCGCCGTCGAAGGACGTCTCACCCAAGCCATTTTCCTCGAAGGCGGTCTGAGCCGGGACGGGCTCCCCCGAACACCCAAGATAGGACTCCTGGACTACATGCTGCGTAACTTTGAAGCGGACAATGGCCCGGATATCGTCTTTGTACCGACGGCGGCCGGGTATGACCGCATCCTCGAAGATCGCTCGCTGCTCGACATCGCCCGGCGGGGCGGCGGACGGCCTTCCCGAGGATGGTTGCTCCGGGCAACGGCAAGCTTCGTCTTGGGTAACATCCGGCTCCACGTTCGTGGCGGGCGCTACTATCTAGGGCGCGCCGTCGTCGAAGTCGGCCAGCCACTCTCCTTCCGCGAGTACGCCGCCGCCCGCGCTATCGACCTCCGCACCCTCGACCGCGAATCCCGAATCGAAGAAGTCTCGCGGCTGGCCGGAGAGTTGATGCGCCGCATCGCTGCCACGACCCCCATCCTCCCCGTCCCACTCCTCTCACACGTCTTGCTGAACGCTGGACAGGAGCCAACAAGAGACGACCTTGAAATGGAAACACGAGACCTGATCCTGGAACTCCAGAACCATGACGCTCGCATACCCGTCACATCCGCGAAAGACGTAGTCGAAGAAGCCCTACGGATGCTCTTACTGCGAAAACTCGTCGTGCGGAAAGGCGGCGTGTATAAGATCACGCCAGGCCAGAGCGAAGTGCTGCGGTACTACGCCAACGCCCTCGTCCCCGGGCTAAAAGCCGACGGCTAGAATATCTAGACTATCCCGGCGGCGGCGAGGGTTTCGGCGAGCATGGCGCGGCCTTGCGGGGTGCTCAGAAAGCCCCGGTGCGTCCCCTGGAACCACTCGATGCGTGGTCTGTCCCAGTGGTGCCACAGGACGTTCGCCTCGGCGGCGGTTACGACGCGGTCGGCGACCCCGGCGAAGATGGCGCGGTTCTGTTTTGGAACGAGCGGGCGCAGGGCGAGCGGGGAGACGGGGCGCATAAGCTCGCCCATCGACGCTTCCGTGACGCCATTGCTTCTCAAGTGACGGCTGGTTACGGACAGGGCGTTGCTCCAGAACAGGCGCGACGGGTCCACGGCCGGGTTGCAAACGGCCACGCAGTCGAGCCCGTCTTCGAGCGAGGCCAACAGGGCCGCCACATAGCCGCCAAGAGACTCGCCCAGCACCCCGACGGCTGGTGCGTTCTCGGACTCTTTGAGCCACAGGATCAAGCGCCGGATGTCCCACACGGCTTGGGCGCCAGCGTGTATGGAGT
>JACDDK010000140.1 GCA_013817025.1 Rubrobacter sp. | reverse complement strand
GTGCCGGTGCGGTTGATGCGGTCGTCCACCACCGCCGGTACGACGCCCGCTCGCAAGAGGTCGGCGACCATCTCGTGCGCGCGCGGCGAGACGTTGCGAAAGCGGAAGCCGCCCGTGTCGGTGCGGAGGCCGACGTAAATGGCTTCGGCGGCTTCGAGTTCCAGCGGTATATCCAGTTCCGTGTACAGGTCCGCGACCAATTCGGCGGTGGCGGCGGCCCGAGCGTTGACGAGGTTGTATTCGGCGTAGTGCGGGTTGTCCTCGTGGTGGTCGAGGTTCAGGCGGGCTTCGCCGGGGACGCCGGCTCGATCTATGCGGGAAGTATCCACTACCAGGAGGTCGTAGGCTTCGGGTAGCTCGCGCTTTGCGTCCGGGATCATCCACCGTAGGTACGCGGGGACTTCTTCGTTGTGGCAGAAGATCGCCTCCGCGCCGAGGGCTCGCATCAGGCGCACGAGGGCTGCCGAGGAGCCGATGGCGTCGCCGTCCGCGCCGACGTGGGTGGTTACGGCGACCTTGTTCAAGGTCTTTAGGAAGGCCGATATTTCGGCGATGGTGTTACCCGTGATCTGCGTGGTCACTCTGCTTTACCTCCTTGAGGGCGGCGTCTATCTTACCGGCTTGCTCGATGATCGGATCTGGCTCGAAGCGCAGGCGGGGCGTGCGCTTCATGTGCGTCTGCGCCCCGACAGCGGCCTGGACGCGCCCGGCGGCGCTCTGCAATCCTTCGTGCGCGGCGGCCTCATCCTCTCCGGCCAGGACACTGTAGAAGATGGTGGCCTGCGCGATGTCCGGGCTAACGCGCACGGCGGTTACCGTGACGAGGCCGTTTATGCGCGGGTCCGAGAGCGAGGCGACTTGCTCGCTGACGATCTCCCGCAGTTGAGACTCTATCTTTCTCGTGCGTTCACTCATAGTTTCACGAACTCCTCGCGCCAATCGTCGATCACCAACGCCTCGTAGTTTAGGAGCAAGCGCCGGACCTCCTCGCGCTTATCCTCGGCGGCCCCGAGCGAGACGGCGGCTATAGCGAACTCCACGGTCGCCCGCTGCCACGAGTCCTGGTGGCCGGATTCGACCACCGAGACGTTCTTGCGGCGCAGGCGATCCTTGAGAGAGCGAATCGTCTGGCGTTTATCCTTGAGGCTGGAGGCGTAGGGTAGCGACAGCTCCAGCCTAACGGTACAGAACAAAGCTCCCTGTTACCTCGGGATCTCCACGATGGTGAACGCCTCCAACACGTCGCCTTCCTTGACGTCGTTGAAGTTCTCGATGCCGATGCCGCACTCGAAACCCTCGCGCACCGAACGCGCGTCGTCCTTGAAGCGCCGCAACGATGCGAGGGTACCCTCGTAGACCACCGTACCGTCGCGCACCACCCGCATACGGTCGTTGCGGGAAATCTCGCCACTCGTCACCATACAGCCCGCCACAGCACCGATGTTCGGCACGCGGAAGACCTGCCGGACCTCGGCGGTGCCCGTTTCCCGTTCCTGCCGCTCGGGCGCGAGCATACCGCGCATGGCAGCCTCGATCTCTTCGAGCGCCTTGTAGATCACGTCGTAGAGGCGGATCTCCACCCCCTCGCGCTCCGCGACCTGCTTGGCCGTACTGGTCGGCCGCACGTTGAAACCGAGCAAGATGCCATCGCTGGCGGAGCCGAGCATTACGTCCGAGTCCGTCAACGCCCCGACACCCGAGCGCACGATGTTCACGCGCACTTCATCGTTGGAGAGCTTGGCGAGCGCCTCCTTGAGCGCCTCCACCGAACCCGCAACGTCCGCCTTGATGACGAGGTTGAGGTCCTGCGTACCGCCCTCGCCGAGCAACTCTTCAAGCGTCCGGCGCGAACCGCCCTGGGCAAGTTCCTGCCGCAGAAGCGCGGATTCGGCCTGCTGGGCCTTATCTCTGGCGACCCGCTCGCGCTCCACGACCTCGAAGCGCGTGCCGGCCTCCGGCACGCCGGAGAGTCCCAGTATCTCGACCGCATCGCCCGGCCCGGCGTCCTTTACGCGCTTGCCGGTGTAGTCGAGCATCGCCCGCACGCGACCGTAGGCGGTACCGGCGAGCACCACATCGCCCTTGTTGAGCGTGCCGCGGCTCAGGAGCAGGGTGGCTACCGGACCACGACCGGGGTCGCGCTCGCCTTCGATCACGTACCCGCTCGCCGGAGCTTTCGGGTTGCTCTTCAAATCTTCGAGTTCCGCCACCACCAGGATGTTCTCCAGCAACTCCTCGAAGCCCTCGCCCGTCTTCGCCGAGACCGGCACGGTGACCGTCTCGCCACCGTAGGACTCCGGCATCAAGCCCTGCTCCGAGAGCTGGCCGAGTACGCGGTCGGGGTTGGCGTTGGGGACGTCTATCTTGTTCAGCGCCACGACCATCGGGACACCGGCGGCTCTTGAGTGTTCGATAGCCTCCTGGGTCTGCGGCATGATGCCGTCGTCGGCGGCAACCACGAGGATGACGATGTCCGTCACCTTCGCGCCCCGGGCGCGCATCTCGGTAAAAGCCTCGTGGCCTGGCGTGTCGATGAACGTGATCCTCTTGTCCCCAACGGTCGCCTGATACGCACCAATGTGCTGCGTTATGCCACCGGCCTCACCCGTCTGCACGCTAGCCTTGCGTATGCGGTCTAGAAGGCTCGTCTTGCCGTGGTCGACGTGGCCCATCACGGTCACGACCGGCGGCTTCTCGACGAGGTCCGCCGGGTCGTCCTCCGGGATGACCTCCTCCGGCGCGAGTTCCTCGACAGCCCGGACCTCGACCTCCTGATCCAACTCCTCGGAGATTAGCTCTATCTCCTCGATGGAGAGCGTCTGGGTGACGGTCTTCATCTCCCCGAGGCCCATGAGCACCTTGATGATCTGAGCCGGCGCCAACTTCAATGCGTCCGCCAAATCCTTGACCGTAGCCCCCGGCTCGACCCGCGCGACGACCTTCTCCACCGGCTTGTCTTCCTTCGGCTTCGGCGCCTCCCGCTGCACGCCCGCAGCCGCCCGCGGCCCCCGGTTGGTGGCACTGGCGTCTATAACCACCCGACGCCGCTTCCTCGAACCACCGCCACCGTTACCGCCCTGCGGCGCGGACACGGGCTTCTCGGCGGGTGCCGCAGCCACCGCCGCACTCTCGCCCGATTCATCGGTCGCCGTCCGAGCCTCCGTAGCCTCGGCCTCCTGCGCCTCCGAGCGGCCATTTGGCGCTTCCGGTGTGACGGCCTGGCCGTTTCCGCCGCCGAAGACCCGTTCCACGTCCAGATCCTCGATGGACGCGGAGTGGTGCTTTACTTCGACGCCGGCTTTGTTTAGGCGGCTTATGACCTCTTTGTTGTTCAGGTCCATCTCTTTGGCGATTTCATATACGCGCTTACTCATCCACAACCTCCTGCGAGCCCTCGGTTACACCCGCGGCCCCGCCCTCTACCATGCCCTCGAACTCGACCGCCTGCTCCTGGTGCGACGGTATGCCGCAGAATAGCGAGCCGGTAAGCGCGGTGTTCGCGCACCGGCGACCGTTCGAGAGGACCGCGCGGCAGCGGTGCATCGCGGAGTCCTCTTCGGGCTCCCAGCCCTCGACGGCGTCGCCGTAGTCGGTGGCCTGGCTCTCGGGCTTTATGTCTATTTTCCAATCGGTCAGCTTGACGGCGAGCCGGGCGTTCTGACCCTCGCGGCCTATAGCCAACGAGAGCTGGTCGTCCGGGACGATCACCTCGGCCTGTCGCTCGTCTTCGTCCAGGTACACCTCGCGCACCCGAGCGGGGCTCAGAGCCTTCGCTATAAACTGCGCC
>JACDDK010000139.1 GCA_013817025.1 Rubrobacter sp. | reverse complement strand
AGGTAGCGGTGATCTACTACAGCGCGACGGGCAGCGTGTACAAGTTGGCGCAGGCGGTCGCGGAGGGTGCCGAGGAGGCTGGGGCCGAGGTACGGTTCCGCAAGGTGCGCGAGTTGGCGCGCTCTCGGTTTGTCCCGCCGTCTCCGGGATAGCCGTTCGCCCTTTACCCTCAATGATGAACGCCGCCGCCACCGCGCTCGCTATAGCCAGCCCCGCCGCCACGAACATCGCCACCCGAAAACCCGTCACGAACGATGCCGCTATCGCTTCGTCAACCTCCGCCGCAACTCCTCCGCTCAATCCCTCCGGCACCTCCGCGCCCCCGAGGTCCACCTTCCCGGCTTCGAGCTGCTGTTGGGCCAGCGGCGGCAGATCCAAAGCCTCGACCCGGCTATCCAGGGTGGCGGAGAACGCCGTGAAGACGAAAAGGCCGAGGACCGGGATGGCGATCATACTCGCGGTGCGCGCGACGGCGTTGTTCACGCCCGAGGCCAGCCCGGAGTGATGGCCGGTTACGGAGTTCATTGCGGTAGTCGTCAGGGGGGCTATGACCAGAGACATCCCAAAGCCCTGCACGCAGATGGCCGGGAAGAAGGTGGTCCAGTACGAGCCATCCGTGCCGGGCAGGGCGAAGAGGAGGAATCCGCAAGCGGCTATGGACGGCCCGATCACGAGCGGCAGCTTCGCCCCGTAGCGCGTGACCAGCCCACCGGCCCACCGAGACATAAGAAAAGTTATGACGATGAACGGCAGAAACGAGGCCCCCGCAGCCGTCGCCGAGTAGCCGTGGACCTGGATCAAGTTGAACGGCAGGAAGTACAACGATCCCCCGAGCCCGGCGTACAACAACAGCGTCAGCAGGTTCGCCCCCGTGAAGTTGCGCGTGCGGAACAGGCTCAGGGGCATCATCGGCTCGTGTGAGCGCTTCTCGACAAAGATGAAAGCCACCAGCGCCGCCACTCCGGCGATGAGGGAGACGAGCACCAGCGGGTCGGCGAAGCCCCGGCTCTGAGCTTCGATTAGACCGAAGACCAGCCCGCCGAGGCCGACGGTGCCGAGTATCGCGCCCGGAACGTCCAGCCTTCGGGCGTCCGGGTCCCGGCTCTCCGGTACGTGCCGCGCCACAATCAGCAAGACGACCACCGCCAGCGGCACGTTTATCAGAAACGCCGCCCGCCACGAGACGTTCTCGACCAGAAAGCCGCCGAGCACTGGTCCAAGAGCCGCCGTGATGCCCGAGAACCCAGACCACGTTCCAATCGCCTTGCCGCGCCGCTCCTCGCTAAACGACGCGCTGATGATTGCGAGTGACCCCGGCACCAGCATCGCCCCGCCAACACCCTGAATCGCCCTTGCGGCGATAAGTTGCCCCGGCGTCAGCGCGAGGCCGCAGCCGACGGAGGCCAGAGCGAAGATCACGATTCCTAAAGAGTAGATCCGTCTCCGCCCGTAGTGATCCCCCAAAGACCCACCGACCAGAATAAGAGCGGCCAAGAGCAGTGCGTAGGCTTCGAAGATCCACTGCGCGTCCACGGCGCTGGCACCCAGCCGCTGCTGTATTTGCGGGAGTGCTACGTTTACGACCGTCCCGTCGATAAACGCCATAGCCGACCCAATAACGGTCGCCGCCAACACCCACGGCTCGGACAGAGGACCGCACGGCGCGGTGGCTTCCTTCGAGCGCATGACCCCCTCGTCGCACGGCGGGTTAAGCGCCAAGTTCGTCCTCCTTTCGGACAGCCTCGGATCAATTCACGCTAGTAAGAGGAGTCCGGTTGGGTGAGAAATTCCGCTTCCTCCGGGGTCGTCTCCCGGTCCAGGATGGCGTTTCGATGTGGAAATCTACCGAACCGCTCCACGATGTCCCGGTGACCGATGGCGAAGTCCACGACGTTCGGGGCGTCCGGCTGCGCCGCCAGCATCTCGAACAACTCCACCGAGCGCCGCTGGTCCTCGACGTTCTCGGCGTGCATGAACGGCATGTAGACGAACATCCGCCCAAGCGCTGGTAGCTCGCGGTCCAGCGCGTGTTCGATGGCGTACTTGGATACCTCCAGCGCCTGGTCGTCCGTGGCGTGGGTGCGCGGGTCGCCCCGGAACATATTGCGGGGGAACTGGTCGAGAACGATCACGAGCGCCAGACAACCCCGCGCCTCCTCTCGCCAGCCGTCCAACTCCCCGCTCGCGGCTCTCTCGTACAGTTCGCCGAAGCGGTCCCCGACCTCGCCGTCGAACGCCTCGTCTTTATGGAACCAGGCGTCGCGGAACTCGCCGTAGCCCACGTCGTCTTCGGAGCCGAACCAGAAGGTTAGGACTTCGTCCGCGCTATTCGGCACGGCTGACCACGGTAACGTCCTTATCCTGACGGGTGGAGGTTTCGCCTTTGAGCCGGGAGTTGAAGCCGTTCCACATCCAGACCTCCGGGATGATCTCGGAGATAAGCTCCCCGTTGTCGAAGACGCGCACCATCGAACTCTCCGAGACCACAACCGCTACCGCCCGCGTCCGGCTCGACACCGAAGCCCCGGCCATGTGCCGGCTGCCGAGGCCGAGCGGCAAGTTCAGCGCGTCGGAGACGGAATCTATGTAGCGGGCCGCCGAGACCACGACGCCGTCGTCTGAGACCACGAACGCGCCGTCCAACTGCGCCAACTCCTTCAGGGTCTCGCGGACGTTCGGGTCGCTGATGTGCTTGTCGGCGTCCGGGTGGCCGAGGAGCGGGTCCAGGATCAGGGGCCGAGACTTCCTCATCACCTCGTCGGTGTCGCCCACCACGAAGAGCGTGCCGATCTTGCGTCCCTCACGGCCCTCGCGCGCGATCTCGACGGCCAGAGCTACCGTGTGCTCCAGAATCAGCGTGTTCACTTCGCGTTTCTCGGAGCAGATCTCATCGAATACGCCCATACCTTTTTCCATCACCCTAACCTCCGTTCTCTGATCGGCTTTTCATCCAGCTTGGCGTTCGGCATCCGCTGGTCCACCAAAAACAGCGACACCGGGTCGCCGCGCAGCTTCAGCTTGCCCAGAGTATCCAAAGCCGATTCGCCCGACTCTGCCCGAAGAACCCGGTACTCGCGGGCGTACCGCCGGCGGGGACCCCACTCCACCGCCCGCAAAACCCGCGGGTCGTCGTCCACCGCCAATATAACCGGCTTCGCCATCCTGCCCCGCCCTTCAAATGCGATTGTTAAATGCTTTTTTCACCCAACAAATCGCGCCCGATATGCTCCTATAAATACCCACCGAAAATTGTAGCACCGCCGACAAGCTAACCGTTTGGGTAGGTTGCGGCGGCTACCGCCACGGGTCGATGACGGTGACCTCCGCACCCTCGAAATCGCTTTTGTTGAGGGTAACTAGGGTGAGGTCGTGGGAGAGAGCGAGGGCCGCGATCAGGGAGTCCATCGCCGGCATTTTTCTGCCCTGGTTTTCGAGCCGGGCCGTCAGAGCGCCCCAGGCGGGCATGACGGCTACGTCGATCTCCAATATACGCCCCTCGAACCTGAGCATGAGGCTGTTCGTCAACCACTCCCGCAGAGCCTCTTTTTGCGGGGAATCCGGCAATCGTTCCACGCCTTTGCCGATCTCCCCGATAGTGATAACGCCGAGGTATACGCCGCTGGGATCCAGGCCGTCTATCCACTGGACGACACCCTCGTTTGGCTGGCGGGCGATCAACTCGGAGACTACGTTGGTATCGAGCGGATACCTCACCAAACCTCGCCATTAATTGCCCGGCGTATGCGTGCCGCCAGCCTGGCAGGAATGGCGAAGCCGGAAAGCGTCAGGCGACCTTGAAAGCGACGCGTCGAAGGTCTACGAAGGGCACTGCATGGACT
>JACDDK010000138.1 GCA_013817025.1 Rubrobacter sp. | reverse complement strand
GGCTACGCCCGCGCCGTCCCTGTGGCGATGGCGTCCCGCCTCACCAGCGAGGCCATGAGCGCGGCGAGGATGGCTAGGATACCGGCGATGAGAAATGCCGCCGTGTAGTCGCCCAAAGAGTCGCGGGCTACGCCGCCGAGGTAGGAGGCTGAAGCCGCCCCGAGCTGGTGCGCGCAGAAGACCCATCCGAACACGGTCCCCACGTTGAGCCGCCCAAATCGATCCGCAACAAGCGCCACCGTCGGAGGGACGGTCGCTATGTAGTCGAGACCGAAGAAGACCGCGAAGACCGCGAGCCCCGCGAAGTCCGTGACGAACGGCAGCAAGAGTAGCGAGAGGCCGCGTAAAGAGTAGTAGATGGCAAGGAGTTTGCGCGGGTCGTAGCGGTCGGTGAGCAAGCCCGAGGCGATGGTCCCTACGAAGTTCATCGCTCCCATCAGCGCCAGCACACCAGCCGCCGTGACCTCTGGTATCCCGTGGTCGATGGAGTGCGGCACGAAATGGACCCCGATTATGCCGTTGGACGATGCCCCGCAGATAAAGAAGCTCCCGGACAACAACCAGAACTCTGGCGCTCGTAAGGCCTGCGCCATCACGCCCCGGCGTTCGGGATTCGCGTCCGCGAGCGTCGTACCGGGCTCGGGGGCGGGACTTTCAGTGGCGGCGGGTTCGTTTTCGCCGTAGGGGCGCAAGCCCATCCGGGCCGGATCGTCGCGCATAAAGACGAGAACCAGCGGTAGCACCGCAAGCGTGGCGAGGGCGAGGAAGATCACGCCTTGCCGCCACCCCACTTCGACGACGAGCCACATCAGGGCGGGAACGGAGATGAGTTGTCCGGCGGAGGCTGCGGCACCGAGGATGCCAAGCACGAGGCCGCGGCGCTCGACGAACCAGCGGTTGGCGACGGTCGCGCCGAGGACAGGCGCGACTATGCCGGTGCCAACGCCGCTCAACACGCCCCAGAAGAGGTTGAGTTGCCAGAGTTCGCGCACGGTCGCTCCGGCGAGCGTGCTGCCGACGATTATGCCGAGGCCGAGCAGGGTCAGGATCTTCGGGCCGAGGCGGTCCATCAGCCATCCGGCGACAGGACCCGAGAAGCCATAGAGCAGGAGTCCCACGGAGACGGCTAGAGAGATGGCGGCCCGGCTCCAGCCGAGTTCCGTCTCCAGCGGATTGACGAGCACCGTGGGCGCGGCCCGTACCCCGGCCGAGACCAACAACGCCAGAAACACGACCGCCACCACGATCCAACCGTAGTAGATCCGTCCTCGAAGAGCGCCCATCATCGTAAGAGCCAGCTCTTCATCGTCCGTGTGACGAAGTCTGCAGCGTCCTGCTGAACGAAATGCCCCGCGCCGGGCACGGTGACGAGGGTGAGGTCCCGCTCGACCCACTCCCAAGTCCCGTTTAGCGCTGCCGACAGCAAGGCCGAATCTTCCAGCCCGTGCATCATGAGCACCGGTGCCTGTACCTTGCGCGACGGCGAGCCGGCCTCCCGGTACGGCTCCGTCGGGTAGTGGCGCTTGTAGTAGTAGAGCATGGCCTCGAAGTCCGAACGCTCGAATGCGTCGACGTACCTCGCACGGGCTTCGGGATCGGAGACCCAAAGGGAGAGTTTTTCGGCGGAGAGGGCTTCGTGAGCACCTTCCTGTTGGAAGAAGCGAGCGTAGGCGCTGGCTTCTTGTTGATCGGTATTGTTGGCTAGTTCGCGGGTGAAGCCGGAGAGGTGCGGGAGGTTGAGGATGACCAATTTTTCGGTCAGGTGCGGCATCCAGGTGGCGAACTGCCAGGAGATCGCACCGCCCCAATCGTGACCGCAGATGGTGGCCTTCTTGTAGCCTTCGGCCTGTATAACGGCGGCGACGTCCCCAAGGAGCGCCTTCATGCCGTAGTTTTCGATGCCTCTAGGTTTGTCCGAGAGATTGTAGCCGCGAAGATCGAGAGCAGCCAGCCGGTACTCGCCGGAGAGAGCGTCCATCTGACTCCGCCAGGTGAACCAGAAGTCCGGGAAGCCGTGGATCATCACGACGAGCGGCCCCTCGCCCAGAGCCGCGAAGTGGATGCCGACGCCTTCGTTGTCCGCGTAGCGGTGCTCGACACGCTCGTCGAAGTCCGGGCTGATGGGTGCTGCCGGGGCGGGGGTTGGCGACGGGCGCGAGAAAACTTCTAGAAGACTTTCCACGTCTCTCCTACTCTCCGGGGTGGATCACGACTTTGCCCCGGTTACGGCGGGCTTCGAGGTACCGGTGGGCATCGACCGCTCCCTCCAGCGTAAAGACGGCGTCCACGTGGACTTCCAGCGCGCCCCTTGCGGCGAGGTTCGCCAGTTCCGTGAGGTCGGTTCGAGGGTCGTACCCGAGGCTCTGCATGAGGTTGTTGATCTGGAACCCGTAGATAGTGACGTTCCTGGGGTAGAAGTCACGGGTGTCGATCACGCTCTCTTCAAGCGCCACGTTCGCCAGGACCACCACCCGCCCACCGGAGCCGGCCATCTTCAGGCTCTCACCGAACCGCCGCCCGCCGACGGTGTCGAGAACGACCGCGACACCCGCATCCCCGACGATCTCGCGTGTCTCTTCCAATACGTCGCGTTCGTTGTGGTTGATGCCATAGTCAGCGCCATTCTCCAGAGCCCAGTCGACCTTCTCGTCGGTGCCGGCGGTGGCGATAACGGTGGCACCCAGAGACTTGGAGATTTGGACCGCCGCGTCCCCGACACCGGTGGCCGCCGCCCACACCAACACCGTCTCGCCGCTTTTGAGGTCCGCGAGTCGCCGCAGGCAGTAGAAGGCCGTGAGTGGGGCGACGGACAGCGCCGCCGCCGGGTCCCAGCCGAGTCTCTCGGGCATCCACACGACGCACTCCCGTGACACGGTGGCATATTCAGCGTAAAAACCCGGACTCCCACCGAAGGCGAAGACCCGATCGCCGGAACCGAAGCCCTCCACCTCGTCGCCGACGCCCCGCACGATCCCGCTTCCCTCGAAACCTGGGACTATCGGAGGCTGGCCTGCGGCGTGGTAGCCGCCGCCGCGGGTCAGGACATCCGCCCGGTTGATGCCCGCGGAGCGAATCTCGATCAAGATCTCGTTATCTCCGGGCTCGGGGCGCGGCTCCTCCGCCACCCGCAAGACGTCCGGCCCATCAAACTCCTCAATGCGCGCTACCCTCATGACTCTCCTTCCCCAACGCTCCGTCTTTCGTCTCCGCCCCGGAATACCATGCAGGTCGTGGTCGCGTGGCCGTACAGCTTTCCGGCTTCATCCGTGATGCGGGCTTCGGCGGTGGCGACGCGTCCCCCTACGTGGATGGTCTTACCCTCACAAAAGAGTTTGCCGGTCCCGGTCGTGATCGGTCGCAGGAAGTTCACTTTCAACTCGACCGTGGTGTACCCGACGCCCGCCGGGAGCGCGGCATGTACGGCGCAGCCCATCGCGGAATCGAAGAGGGTGCAGGCCAGCCCGCCATGTACGCTTCCGATGGGGTTGTAGTGCTGCTCGCCCGGCACGCACTCGAACACGACCCGGCCTTCTTCGATTTCCGAGAAGCCGAAACCCATCAGGGAAGCCATCGGTACGCCGGGTAACTCCCCCCGCGACATCGCCCGCAAGTATTCGAGGCCGCTCATCTTCCGGGCGGCCTCCGCACCCGACGCCGGGTCCTCCCATCTCACCGTGAGGCTGCGCTCCATCACGCACCCTCCCGTGCCAGGGAACCTAGATACTCCTTCAGATGCTCCACGGTCCTGCGCATGTGCGCGGGTTCACCGTGCAGCCGGGTCAACATCACGGCACCTTCCAGCGCCGCCACGACGACGCTCGCCACGCTTCTCGGGTCCGTCTCCGGG
>JACDDK010000137.1 GCA_013817025.1 Rubrobacter sp. | reverse complement strand
GCGGCGGGGACGTTCTTGACGCAGTAGTGGGTCACGTCGCACTCCACGAAGGTTGGGTCGTCCAGGGTGGTTGGGCGCGAGGTTTCGACGCATCCGCCATAGTCCACGTCGACGTCCACGATCACGCTTCCCTCGTTCATGCGTCCGACCGTCTCCCTATCCACCAGATGCGGCGTGCGGGCTCCAACCACGAAGATCGCGCCGATGAGAAGGTCCGCCCGGACCACGGCGTCCGTGATGCCCATGCTGCTCGCGGCCAGGGTGGTGAAGTTGCGGAGCCGGCTGCCTTCGAGGGCGCGCAGCCGGTCGAGGTCGCGGTCTATGCCGATCACCTCGGCTCCGAGGCCGCTCGCCACGCGGGCCGCGCCCGAACCGACGATGCCGCCGCCCAGGATAACTACACGCCCCGGCCTCACGCCGGTAGCGCCCCCGAGCAGGATGCCACGTCCACCGGCGGGGCGTTGGAGGTAGTGAGCCCCGATCTGGGGCGTGAGGCGACCGGCGATCTCGCTCATCGGAGTCAGGATCGGGAGCCTTCCGCGCCCATCCCGGATCGTCTCCATCGCCAACGCCACGCACCGCGCCTCCAGCAGAGCCGCCGTAAGCTCCGGGTTGATCGGCAGCGAGAGGAAGGAGAGCAGGATCAAACCTGGCTTTAGATACCCGTACTCTTCGCGCACCGGCCCGTAGACTTTGGCGACAAGCTCCGAATCCGCATAGACCTTCCCGGCTTCGTCCGCGAGCCGCGCCCCGGCGACCTCGTACTCGGCGTCGGCGATGCTCGACCCCTCGCCAGCGCCTCTTTGCACAGAGACCCGGTGACCGGCGCGGGTCAACTCGTGGATGGAGTGCGGCCCGAGGGCGACCCGACTCTCGCCCGGCGTGACCTCCGTGACCACCCCGATCCTCACGCGCCATCTCCCACCGCTAGCGCGAGTGCGACCGCCGCCGCCGCCGCGTCGAAGAAAACCGGATCTTCATTGTAGGTACGTCCCATACTGCTAAAGATTACTCCGAACCGCTCCTCTAATCCACGCGCATCGTACTCCACCGGCACAAAACTATGGCGCGTCAACAGTTCGGTGAATCCGGTGGGCGTGTTCGCGGGTAACGCAACCCGGCAGCCTGTCAGGGTCGCGGAGAGCACCGTCTGAGTGTGGCGCGAGATTCCTCTATGCCGCTCGCGCTTGTCGGCTGCGGATATTCGGGGCGCTATGATGGGGTCCGCGCCTAGAGCGGCTGCGGCGTTCGCGGCTGTCGTGGCGGACATGCCGCCGTGGCCGTGGGGTGTCGCAGTCCCCACGACGCCCGGTCCAATGCCGACCAGGATCACGTCGGCCACGACAGCCGCGGCCAGCAACCCGGAATAGACGTTCGCCGCCTCTAAATTCCCACCGAAGCAGTTGCCACACGAGACGACGGCGTGCAGGAGATCCCGCCCGCGGAGATCCCGCACGATCCGGCTAAACCCGACAGGCAACGCCCCACCCTCCTGCCAGACGAACGCGACCCTGAGATGTGGCCTCAAGTCCGCCACCGCGCAACACGCAGGTGCCAAGTGCGAGTGCAGCGGCAACACCACGACCGGCACTCCGTCCAAACTCTCGGCTTGCGGCGCGTGAGCCGCCGGAAACTGCAGCGGCGTGTACGGCAACTTTACGAAATGGTCCTCGTTGACGGGAGCCTCGCCACCGGAAGCCGGCAGCACGAAGGCCATGCCTCCGGTTCCCAAAGCCATCTCGATGCCGGCGGTGTTGGCGACCACCGTATCGCCGGGGTACGGGGTAGGTCCAAGCTCCGGGTAGACGACACCGGGATGGACCTCGCCCGCCAAGGGTCCTTCCCGTATCTCCAACTCGACGACATGCGAGTCGGCTTGCGCGGCTATTACGCGGGCGCGGCGTAGAACGAGCGCCGCCACGTCAGAGATCCGGCCCGACGACGCGCCACGCCGGATGTTCCCGCAGGCGGCGTTCTAGGTCTCCGCCGATCCCCACGCAGACATCCGCTCCCGGCGAGGGACGCCACGAGCGCCCGAACCGCACGCGCAAGCCAGCATGCCAGAGGTCGCGGGCCAATTCTTCTACGGCTTGCGGGGAACTGATTATCGGGCGGGCCGTCCTGACAGCTCGCATCTCAAGGATGGCGCCCGATAAAGCAGCATAGTTCGTTATGGAGCGGAGCGTCTCTTCCAGCAGTCGGGACCGGCGAGCCTCGTCGAAGGCCAGCAACTCGGCGGAAAGCACGCGGTTCGCGGCATCGGGAGCGTCGATCTCCGCTATGGAGCGTCGGTATTCGCTCGATGCGAGCGGCACCAACGCGCCGCATTCTGGCATCTCGTCCCGGTTGCGCCAGGCGAGGGTTGCTTGGACTGCCGTCCTTCCAGCGGTGCGGGTGGCGACGAAGCCCGCTGACTCGCCGGGGAGCAGGGCGACGAGGCGCCGGAGGGTTTCGGCCTTTGCCGCTGGTTTAGTTGTTTTCAGGGGTGGTCCGCCACTCGGCCTGGTCCGCTTGCGGGAGATCGCCCCTCGACGCGACGCACGCGCCGACGAAGCCCTTGAACAGCGGGTGCGGTCGCAGGGGTCGGCTTTTGAACTCCGGGTGAAACTGGCTGCCGATAAAGAATGGATGATCCCGCAGCTCCGCGATTTCCACGAGTCGACCGTCCGGCGACGTACCGGAGAACACCATCCCCGCCTCGGCGAGCGCGTCCCGGTAGCCGTTGTTCACCTCGTAGCGGTGCCGGTGGCGCTCGTCCACCACGTCCGACTCGTAGACGTGCGCGGCCAGGGTTCCGGGGACGACCTTGCAGGGGTAGCGGCCCAGGCGCATGGTGCCGCCTTTATCTACGCCGACTTGATCCGCCATGATGTCGATGACCGGGTGCGGCGTTTCGCTTTCGAACTCGGTGGAGTTCGCCATCTCAAGGCCCGCCACGTTGCGGGCGAACTCAATCACTCCTATCTGCATCCCCAGACACAGCCCGAGATACGGCGTCTCCGTCTCGCGGGCATACCGGGCGGCGGCGATTTTGCCCTCGGTCCCCCGATGCCCGAAGCCCGGCAGCACCAGCACCCCGTCCGCCTCCGCGAGCCGCTTGCCGGTCGTTTCCCGATCCGTGAGCGTCTCGGAATCCACCCAATCGAGCTCCACCTTTACCCCGTGATGCCCGCCCGCGTGTCCCAGAGCCTCCACTATAGACAGATACGCATCCTGGAGCTTGATGTACTTGCCGATGATGGCGACTTTTACCGTCTTCTCCGCGTCGAGGATTCGGGCGACGAGTTGACGCCACTCCGAGAGCGTCGCCGGAGGCGCGACAAGCCCGAGCTTGTCGAGCACGAGGTCATCGAGGCCTTCGTCGTGCAGGCGCAGGGGGATGTCGTAGAGGGTTGGGGCGTTTTCGGCGGGGATCACGGAGTCGAAATCCGTATCGCCGAAGAGGGATATTTTCCGCCGGATCTCCTCGCTTATCGGGCGGTCCGCGCGGCATATGAGCACGTCCGGGCTGATGCCGATCTCGCGCAGCCGTTGCGTCGAGTGCTGCGTTGGCTTGGTCTTCAGCTCCCCGGCGGCCTCGATGTACGGCACATAGGAGACGTGCAGGTACATCACGTTCCCACGGCCCACATCGTTACGGAACTGGCGGATCGCTTCGAGAAACGGCAGGCTCTCGATGTCGCCGACGGTGCCGCCGATCTCGGTGATGACTATGTCCATCTCCTGCCCGAGGCGGCCGATGCGGCTCTTGATCTCGTTGGTTATGTGCGGGATGACCTGCACCGTCGCCCCGAGATAATCCCCCCGCCGCTCCCGCTGGATTACTTCCCAATATACACTCCCCGTGGT
>JACDDK010000136.1 GCA_013817025.1 Rubrobacter sp. | reverse complement strand
CGCGCCGAGTCCGTCTATCTTCTCCAGGGCGTTTTCGAGGGCGGACATCTCGAAGACCGGCTGGGTCCAGAAGGCGTGCGCGCCAGCCTCTATTTTGCGCCGGAGCTTGTCCACTTCGGCGTCGAGATCCTCGGCGGTCGGGTTGAAGGACGCGCCAATCAGGAAGCCGGGTGGATTGCCTATCGGGTTTCCAGCGAGGTCCTCGCCCGCGTTCATGCGCGAGATGGCGTGGACCAGGCCCACGGCGTCGGTATCGAAGACGCTCGTGGCCTCGGGGTAGTCGCCTATCTGGGCGGGGTCGCCGGTGATAGCCAGGATGTTTTTTACGCCGAGAGCCGCCGCCGAGAGCAGGTCGGCCTGCAAGCCGATTATGTTGCGGTCGCGGCAGGACATGTGGGCGACGACTTCCATCCCGATCTCATCCTGAATGATCTTCGCCACCGCTACCGGATGCATCCGCAGCCGCGCCCGCGCCCCGTCGGATATATCGATCGCATCGACGCCGCGTTCCCGCAACCGCCGCGACGCCTCCACCACCTCGGAGACATCGTTGCCCCGAGGCAAGTCCACCTCCACCGTGATCGGGAATCCCGTTTCGAGCTTCCGCGCGAACTCCGACACCGGCGCAACCGGAACGCCCGACCGCTCCACTCTGTCCGCCAGCGTCACGCGTTTGCGCGGCCCGTTGCCGTTGGGCTCGAAGTCGCGCAGGGCTTGCGTGAGGGCGTGGACGTGGGCTGGGGTCGAGCCGCAGCAGCCGCCTACGAGCCGCGCTCCGGCCTCGGCGAGCTTCACGCCGTATTCGGCGAAGTGGTCTATGTCTTGACTAAAACGGACGTGGCCGTCCACGAGTTGCGGCAGGCCGGGGTTCGGGAAGGCCGCGACCGGGCCAGCCTCACCGGACATCTGCTCGATGATGCCCACCATCCGCTGCGGCCCGACGGTGCAGTTGGCCCCCACGAGGTCTACTCCCCAGGAGGAGATCTCCCGCGCCACGCGCTCGGGCAGGCCCTCCGCGAGGGTCTCGCCGTCCTCGACGAAGGTCTTATAGGCCAGGATCGGGGCTCCGAGGCCCTTGAGGGCTTCGTAGGCGATGCGTAGCTCCGCGAGGTCCGTGAAGGTCTCCAGTACCAGCGCGTCGGCCTCACCTTCGAGCAGCGCCGCAGCCTGCTCCAGAAACACGGCCCGCGCCTCGTTGGGCTTCACGGGACCAACCGGCGTGAGGGACTTGCCGAGCGGGCCGATGGCCCCGAGCACCAGCGCCCGGTCGCCGGACGCGGCGTCGGCAGCCTTACGGGCGGCGCGAGCACCGGCGAGGTTGATCTCGTGCACGGTTTCTTCGAGGTGGTGGGCGGCGAGCTTATAGCGGTTTGCGGAAAAGGTGTTGGTCTCGATGACGGTCGCGCCGGCGCGGATGTATTCGGCGTGGGTTTCGGTTACGAGGTCCGCGTGGGTGATGTTGGCGCGGGCGTAAGGATGGCTAAAGCTAATGCCCCGGTCGCCCAGCAGTGTTCCCATCGCGCCGTCCCCGATCAGGACTCGACCGTCCATCAACTCTTTGAAATCGAGACTCAAGGATAAACCCCTCTCTGTTGTCCGTACCCGCGCCTGAGAGAGGTTGCGTCGAAACTAAAAGTACCGGCTTCGGCTCATCTCTCGGAGTATTCTCCGCAGGATTTGGCACCTGACGCGAACTTTGGATGATCCGTTCGGATGCTCCGCCGTTCACCGGATGCCGCGGCTTCGTAGGGCCCGTCCCTCCGCCGCTCTGGATGAGTGCCGCAGGTTTCCCCGCGACGTTTAGCCTGCGGATTACACCACGGCTAGGATGGTATTGCAATCTCCCCGGAGCCGCCCGCCCGGCCCCGCGCCAGCAACTCGCCGGGATCGCGCGCCGCGCACCGCAGCGCCACCCGGAGCTTCTCCGGCAGCGAGGTCTCGGCGCGTTTGGAGTACACGTCGTAGCCCTGCTCCTCGATCTTGCCGAGTATCGCCGCGTACAACTCCCGAGCCACCACCACCGGATACCGCCGCCCCTTCGGGATGTAATCCATGCCTTCATCGGCCACGGAGTACAGTTGTCGCGCCCGGTCCACCTCGAACTTCATCAGCGCCACGAACCTCTCGTCCGCGACGCCGGCCCCGATCTCCTCTTCCGCATACCCGAAGGTCCGCAGGTCTTCGAGTGGCACGTAGACTCGCCCGCGTTTCCAGTCTTCCCCAATATCCCGCAGGAAATTCGTGAGCTGCATGGCCTCGCCCAGGGCCTCGGCGTGGGGCGTGGAACGGTCGTCGCGCACCCCGGCGACCCGGCACATCATCAGGCCGACGACGGCGGCGCTGCCGTAAGTGTAGATCTTCAGGTCCTCGTAGGTCTCGTAGCGGGAGATGCGGGTGTCCATCTTCATGCTCTCCATGAACGCCTTTATGCTTCCGAGATCTATGTCCCGCGCCCGCACCGTGTTTGAGAACGCCCGCAGTATGGGGTTCTTGACCTGCTCGCCGGTTATGGCTTCGATGGTGTCGGCCTCGAAGCGTTCGAGGGCGGCGAGTTGCTCCTCGGGGCTAAGAGCGCCGGGGGAGTCCACGATCTCGTCGGCGTAGCGCATGAAGGCGTACAGTGCGTGGACGTGTGGCCGCATGTCCTTCGGAAAGAGTTGCGTCGAGAAGTAGTACGTCCGGCTGTGCGCTCTCTGGGATTGGCGGCAGAACTCGTAGCAGCCTTTCAAGGTCAACTCGCCGGCCAGGATCTCACCGCTCGCCGGATCGAGGCGCATCTCTTAGCGGACCTCGCGTTTGATGCGCTCGGCGACCAGCCGCGCGCCTATCGTGACCAGCGGCACGCCCGTGCCGGGGCGCGTGCTCGCCCCGACGAAGTACATACCGGCGATGCTGGACGAGATCATCGGCGGCCGGAAGTACCCGACCTGGAAGATGCCGTGCCCGATCCCAAACGCCGCACCTTCCTCCAGGTTGTAGTCGTCCCGCCAATCCAGCGGCGTGAGCACCGTCTCGCTTACCACGCTCGCCCGGTTCAGCCCGCACCGCCGTTCGAGCATCTCGTACACTTTCTCCTTGAACGCCTCGCCGTCCCGCGCCCAATCGACTTTGTCGTTCAGGTGCGGCACGGGGACGAGGACAAAGAGCGCGTCCGCGCCCTCCGGGGCCATGCTTGGCTCGGTCTTCGACGGGACGACGGCGTAGAACGACGGGTCGTCCGGCAACTCGCCGTCCTCGAAGATAGCGTCGAAGTTCTCCTTGTACCGATCCGAGAGGTAAAAGTTGTGGTGCAGCATGTCCAGCTTCTCATCCACCCCGAGGTACAGCATGAAAGCGGAGGCCGTGTACTTGAGGTCCTCGCGCTTGCGGTGCTTGAAGTCCGAGTCCGCGGCACCGCCTAGCAACTCGCGGTAGGTGTAGGGGAGATCCGCGTTGGCGAGCACCGCGTCCGCCTCCACCTCCCGGCCATTGACCCGCACACCCCGCGCCCAGCCCTTGATAACCACGACCTTCTCGACCGGGCTGTTCAGATGGAACTTCACGCCAAGCTCGGTCGCCAGCTTCCGCATCGCCTCGACGAGCGCGTACATCCCGCCCTCCGGGAACCACAGGCCGTCCTCGGCAAGCTCCGTATAGGGCAGCAGCGAGTAGACGGCGGGCGCTTCGAAAGGGGAGAGCCCGAGATACATCGTCTGCAAGGAGAACGCCTGGCGGAGCTTGTCCGTTTTGAAGAACTTCGAGACCTGGCGATAGTAGTTGTTGACGGCCTTCGTCTTCAGGAGCAGGCGCAGGTTGCGGAGGCCGAAGAAATCGCGCGCGCCTTCAAAGTCGCGTTCGACGAACTCGGAGCGACCGAGGCGGTACT
>JACDDK010000013.1 GCA_013817025.1 Rubrobacter sp. | reverse complement strand
CACCCAACCCCGACCATCGACCGGATGCTACAATTTTCACGACTAATGGCACGCTCAAATCCCAGCCCGCAAACCATAGTAAGCCCGCTCGCAACACTCGCAAAGGCGGTGCCCTTGCTCGTGTTGCTGCTCTTGCCGGACGCTCTAGGCCGCGACGAGGCATACGCCGGTATCGACTACGGATACGCGCTACTCGCGCTGCTGGGGTCCGCCGGGTGTCTGGGTTACCTGGCCTCGCGCCTTTCCTCGCGCCTCGACTCGCTGCCGATCCGGGCTCGAACCATCCTAGTCCCCGCGCGTTCCGACACGAGCGGCGACGCGATAGGAGAAGATTGGCCGCTGCTGGTTGGGCTGGTGTTCGGTCCCTTGATCCTGCTGCTCGCCGGACTCGGCGGCTGGGTGTAGTCCGAGCGCGTTTTCCGTTTCGCCGGACGGCTTTCGCCCGGTTTCTCGCATATCAGCCAGTCAAAGGATAAACGCACATGCTCGATTTCTTGCGGGATCTCTTCGATCCCCTCTTCGATCTTTTGGGCTTCACGCTCACGGGGTTTCACTCTTTAGGCGCGCCGTGGTGGCTCGCCATCGTCATGCTTACCATCGTCGTCAGGACGTTGCTCTTTCCCCTCACGATCAAGCAAGTCAAGAGCATGAGACGGTTGCAGGAGCTAAAGCCGGAGATGGACCGTATCCGAGAGGAGCACAAGGAAGACCCGCGCAAGCAACAGGAAGAGACGATGAAGCTCTACGGCGAGCGACAGGTCAACCCTCTGGGCGGATGCTTGCCGGTGTTCGTGCAGTTGCCGATCTTCCTGGTCCTCTACTACACGATCAAGGAGTTCGAATCTCTGGAGAGTTTCAGGACCGGCGGATTGTTCTGGTTTCAGGACCTCACCGCCGCCGATCCGTACTACATACTGCCGGTGCTGTACATCGTCACGATGATGGCGGCGCAGGAGATCTCCGCCAGGCACGCCGCCCCCGAGCAGCGCCAACTCATGCGCCTGCTGCCGCTCGTATTCGGGGTGGTGTTGGCCGTGGGTGGTTTTCCGGCGGGGCTGTTCGTATATTGGGTCGCGTCCAACGTCATCAGCGTCGTGCAGAACTACCTGATCTACCGGAATGCGCCAAGTCCGTCCGCCGCGCAAAACACCGCCGCTCTACCGAATCGAGGCGAGGGAGTGTAAAGTACACGGTCATAGGTAAGGGGAATTCGAGCGAAGGAGAACGATTTGGGAACGCAGCGTAGCTCCGGTGGCGACAACCCGCTACAGACGGATCGCGGCAACACGATCATCCAGGACGCGGTGGTGAAGTCCATCGTGGGCGTCGCCGCCGAAGAGGTGGAAGGTATCCAGACCACCACCGGCGGCGGACGCCTTCCGGGTGACACCTCCCGCACCGTTGGAGAGTTTCTAGGCGGCCTCTCCGGCGGTGGCGATGTCCGCACCCGCGGCGTCTCCGTGGAAGTCGGCGAAGCCGAGGCCGCTGCGGACCTGACCGTAAAAGCCCTCTACGGAAAGCCCATCCCCCAGACCACCCAGGCCGTCCGCGACAACGTCGTCCGCCGCGTCGAATCCCTAACCGGTCTCAAGGTGACCGAGGTAAACGTGGACGTCGCCGACATTTACTTCCCCGACGAACAGGTTCACTAGCTTTCAGCTTTAGCTGCCGGACACGGTAATGGAAGCCTCGTAGCGCGAAAGGAGCCCCCGATCTTCACCGGGGGCTCCTCCTGTTGCCTGAAGCTTCTAAACCATCAACAACACCGGGTTCTCTAGAGTTTTCTGGACTTCGGCCATGTAGAGTGCGCCGTCGCGGCCGTTGGCTATGCGGTGGTCGGCGGAGAGGGTTAGCTTCATCATGCTCGCGGGGACTACTTCGTTGTTCTCGTCGTAGCTTGGTCGCTTGACGATGCTGCTCACGGCTATTATGGCGGCCTGGGGCGGGGTTACGATGGCGGTAAAGCTTTCGATGCCGAACATGCCCATGTTGGAGACCGTGATCGTGCCTCCCTGATACTCGTCGGGCTTTAGCTCACCCTCCCGCGCCTTGCGGGCTAGTTCTTTCGATTCGCGAGAGATCGCCGCCAGCCCTTTGCTGCCGATGTCTCTTATGACCGGCGTGATCAGCCCCTGATCCAAAGCCACGGCCATCGCCATATTGACGGCGCCGTGCAATTCGACGCCCTTGCTAGTGTACAGCGCGTTGAGGTTCGGATAGTTCCTGAGAGCCACCGCGCACGCCTTCATCACGAAGTCGTTGACCGAGAGCTTTACTCCCTCGGCTTCGAGCTGCTCGTTGAGTTGCTTGCGGAGCGCCATCGCGTTGTCCATGCGGACTTCGACGGTGGCGTAGAAGTGTGGGATGTTCTGCTTGGCCTCCGTCATGCGCTCGCCGATAACCCGCATCATGCGCGTCGGCTCCACGAGCGTCGTCCCCGGCCACCCCGTCGGCTCCGGCAACTTCGCGGCCTGCAAACTCCCCTGAGAAGCCTGCACCGGCTGCGCCTGAGCCTCCGCCTGCCCGTTCTGTCCGTCGACCTCTTCTTCCCCACCACCGTCACGCTTGGCGCTACCGTCCTCCAGGGCGGCGCGCACGTCGCGCTCGACGATGCGGCCCGCCGGCCCGGAGCCCTCTATCTTCGAGAGATCCAAGTCGTTCTCGCCCGCGAGACGCCGCACTATCGGCGAGGCCCGGAACTGGCCGTTGGAACGTCCGTTGGCTTGCTGTTCGCCGCCGGATGGCTGTTCGGGTTCTTCCTCTTTCGGAGCGTCGGTCTGGGTGGCGGTGGCGGTTGGGGCTTCGCCGCCCTCGCCGCCGCCGCCTTCCTCCCCTTCGGCTTCGCCGCCTTTCTCGGTGCGGGAGGGGGCTTCCTCGCCTTCGGCCTGGATAAAGGCTATGGGCTGGCCGACGGCTACGTCCTGGCCTTCGTCGGCTATGAGTTCGGCCAGGGTACCGGAGTCCTCGGCTTCGAGTTCCATCGTGACTTTGTCGGTCTCTATCTCGGCGATGGCATCGCCTTCGGAGACTTCGTCACCCTCGCTCATCAGCCATTTGAGGAGGGTTCCCTCCTCCATCGCGTCACCCATCTTGGGCATTATGACTTCGGGCATCCTACTTCTCCTCTATGTACAGTGTCCTACGGGCCGCGTTCGCCACCATTTTCTCGCTCGGGAAGGCCGCAAGCTCCAGGTTGCGCGCGTAAGGCGCGGGGACTTCGGCCCCGCTCACACGCTGCACCGGGGCGTCCAGGTAATCGAAGGCCTGCTCCTGAATGATCGCCGCCACCTCGCTCGCCACCCCGAACCATTTCCACTGCTCCTGCACCGCCACCGCCCGGTGCGTCTTCTCGACCGACTTTACGAGCGTATCCTCGTCGAACGGTCGGATCGAACGCAGGTCGATGACCTCGGCGCTTACACCATCTTCTTCCTCCAGAGCGTCGGCGGCCCTCATGCACAGGCTGACCTGACGCCCGTAGGCTATGAGCGTCACGTCGGTACCCTCGCGGGCGATGCGGGCCTTGCCGAACGGTACGGCGTTATCTCCCTCGCCGACCTCGCCTTTAGTGCCGTAGAGCGCGCCGGCCTCCAGGAAGATCACCGGGTTCGGATCACGCACGGCGGTGAGCATCATGCCCTTCGCGTCGTTGGGCGTCACCGGGGAGACGACCTTGAGACCGGGAAAGTGGCCGTAGAGGTTTTCGAGGCTGTGGGTGTGTTGGGCGGAGAGCTGTACGCCGCCGCCGTTGGGGCCGCGGATGACCAGCGGCACTTCCACCTGGCCGCCGGAGAAGTAGCGTACTTTGGCGGCGTTCTGGATGATCTGGTCCGAGGCTAGAAACGAGAAGTTCCAGGTCATCATCTCGACGATGGGGCGCATACCGAGCATCGCCATTCCGATGGCCGCGCCGGTGAAGCCGCCCTCGCTTATGGGCGTGTCCATGATTCTTTTGGGACCGTACTCGTCATAGAGTCCGTCGGTTATGAGGTGGGTGCCGCCGTAGACGCCTATGTCCTCGCCCATAAGAACGACGCTCTCGTCGCGGTCCAGTTCGTGGACCATCGCATCGCGCAGGGCTTCGCGGTAAGTCTTTGTCTCGGCCACTACTTCTCCCCCAGGTACTCGTCTTCGCCGGCGTAGACATCGGTGTAAAGCTCGCTGATGTCGGGCTGATCGCTCTCGTCCGCGAACTTCACGGCGTCGTCGATCAACTCTTTGGTCTCGCCCTTTATCTCTTCGAGCTTCTCCTCGTCCAACTCGCCGTTCTCCAGCAGTTTCTTCTCCAGCAGCCCTATTGGATCCCGCTGCCGCCACTCGTCGACCTCGTCTTTGGTGCGGTACTTCTCCATGAAGTCCGCCGCACCGTGCGAAGCGGTTCGGTAGGTCAGCGCCTCGACCGCGTAGGGCTTGCCGGTCTCCCGGACGTGATCCGCAGCCCTCTGAGCCACCTCCATTACGGCTTCGACATCCATGCCGTCGACTTTCTCGTTCTCGATACCGTAGGCGTCGAACTTGGCCGCGAGGTCGGTCATGGCGGTGGTCCGCTCGACGCTCGTCCCCATCCCGTACTGGTTGTTTTCGACGATGAACAGGCATGGGCAGAGGCCTTCCTTGCCCCAGAGGCCCGCCAGGTTGGCGGCCTCGTGGAACGCGCCGTTGCTCATGGAACCATCGCCGAGGTAGAGTTGGGTTATGTGATCCGAGCCTTGATACCGCTGCGCGTAGGCCATCCCCACCCCGAGCGGAATGTGCCCACCAACGATGCCGTATCCACCCATCAGCCCGTTCTCCACGTCGAACAGATGCATCGAGCCGCCCTTGCCCTTTACGAGGCCTGTTCCCTTGCCGTACAGCTCGGCCATCACGTTCTTCGGCTCAGCGCCCAGGATCAAGGCGTGCGGGTGGTCACGGTATGCGGTTATGACCCGGTCGCCTTCCTTGAACGCGGATAGAAAGCCGGACGCCACGGCTTCCTCACCGATGTAGACGTGCAGGTAGCCCCCGATCTTGCCGGAGCGGAAACCTTTCTGGCACGCCTCCTCGAACGTCCTTACCATCACCATCTCGCGGTATACGTCCACGAGACCATTGCCACTCGTAGCCACGGTACCTTCCCCGCGAGTCTCCTCGCGGCCTACGTCGCCGTTCTCCGAGTTACCGTTTTCCGCCGGCATTTCGGCCCCTTCCCTCTAAGATACGAACCTGCGAACAGAATACCAGACTCCATCACTCCATACGCCGCTTCTATAACGCCTATAGATACTTTCCATAGAGGCCACTCCTAACGCCTTCCAAGCCGTTCCCGCGCCGCCAGAAACGCCCGCGTCCGGTGCGAGTCCTCGCTCTTTTTATCTCCCAACGCGGCATACGTTAGGTCGCTTCCTTCCGGGATAAAGATAGGGTCCCACCCGAACCCGCTCTCCCCCATCGCTCGTTCGGCGAGTCTTCCCCGCACCTCACCGTGAAAAATTTCCACCGACCCATCCGAGGCCGCCACCGCCACCGCGCACACGGCGACCGCCGAGCGGTCCATACCGGGCGGCAGCATCGACAGCAACCCCTCGATCCCGACGCTGGATATGAACCACTTGGTCAACGCCCCCGGTAACCCATTCCAAGCCCCCACCACGATCCCCGAATCCTCGACGAGCACCGGGCGCGCCGGACGGCCCAAAGCTTCGCGAGCGGCGAGGGCTTTGGCGGCGGCTACCACCTCCACGTCCAGGGCTTGGATCTCGGGGAGATCGGGGGATGCGGCTTCGAGTTCGACGCCGAGGATGCGTGCGGCCTCGCGGCGCTTGTAGTCGTTGGAAGTGACGAAGAGGGCTTTCATGGGCGTAAGTCTACAATTTATATGCGCCCTGTGATACAGTCGCGCCCATGCGCGAGGTCAGGGTCGAGAGCGTCGAAGGACTCGAAATGCTTGGGGGAGCGTTGCGTCTTTCGGCCAACGCGGGAGATCTCGAAGTCGTCTTTCCGAGGGAAATTTGGGAACGAATACTCGCCAGCGCGTCCGAGCCGACGCAGCCCACGGAAGAGGAGCTTGCGGAGCTGGAAAGCTTGCGGAACGCGCTCGCCGGATACGCTCGGGAACATTCGTTCAACACGGTGCTCGAAGGCGTGCAGTGCGGCGGTTCGGAGCTGGAGTACGACCTCGTTCTGCGGCCGGGTGGGTTGTTCGCGGCGACGACCGGCTACCACTTCGCGCCGGTGGTCGCGCCGGATCTCATGGCGCGTGTCGGCACGAGTTTGGAGGACGACGATTTCGTGGAGCAGGCCTACGTTATAGGAGCGGTGGCGGATGCGGGGTCTTTAGCCGCCGGGGACGACGCCCTGCGGACGCTCTCGATGCGCGGGCGGTGGTGCAGCACGAGCCGCTTCGAGATGGCACCGGAGTTGTGGCGCACGCTGCACGAGAAGCTTGGTTGGAAAGACGTAAAAACAGTAACGACGGAGAAGAGGTAATTCCATGCCCCTCGTAGACCTCGACAAGTTCGACTTTCTGTACGCGGGCCGCGTGCGGGGGATGAAGAGCGCGGTCACCCGCGACCTCATGGCTACGCTCTCGCGGCCCGGCATCATCTCGCTGGCGGGCGGGTTCCCGGATACGCGGGCCTTTGGCGAGGAGGCGTTTCGGGAGATCTCGGACAGCGTCGCCACCGAGTCCGCGCAGGCTTTGCAGTACGGGCCGACGGGTGGGCTTGAGAAGATCAAAGACGTCATAGTCGAGGTGATGGCCGCCGAAGGGACCCCCGCCAATCAAGAGGAGGTCTTCACCACCACCGGCGCGCAACAAGCGCTCGACCTCGTGGCGCGGGTTTTTCTGGACGAGGGTGACGCAGTGCTGTGCGAGGGTCCGACCTACGCGGGGGCTTTGAATGCGTTCGCGGCTTACCGGCCGAGGGTCCTGCACGTGCCGATGGACCGAGCCGGCATGATCCCCGTAGCCGCCCGCGAGGCGCTCGCCCGAGCTCGCAAGCAGGGCATCCACACGAAGTTCATCTACACCGTCCCGAACTTCCAGAACCCGACCGGCGTGACGATGGCCGCCGAGCGGCGGCGAGAGCTTTTGGAGATAGCGCGGGAGTTCGACCTCGTGATCGTCGAAGACAATCCCTACGGGATGCTTCGCTTCGAGGGCGAGGCGCTACCCACGCTCTCGGCTCTGGAGCAAGAGGATGGGGATGTGGACCGTGTGATCTACCTCGGCACATTCTCGAAGATATTCGCGCCGGGCGTTAGGCTAGGATGGGTCCACGCGCAGCCGGGCATCCTGCACAAGATCAACGTGGGCAAACAGGGCGCGGACCTTTGCTCATCAAACCTCTCGCAGATGATGGTCTCGTCCTTTTTCCAGAACGCCGACTGGCACGCCTACGTCGAGCGACTGACGAACATCTACCGCGAACGCCAGCGCGCGATGCTCGACTCGCTGGCCGAGTTTATGCCGAAGGAAGTGCATTGGACGCACCCCGAGGGCGGGTTGTTCGTTTGGGCCACGCTGCCGAGCTACCTCGACGCCACCGCGATGCTGCCACGGGCCATCGCCAAAAACGTCGCCTACGTGCCGGGCGAAGGCTTCTACGCGGGCGGCGAGGGCAAGAACTGCATGAGGCTCAACTTCTCGTTCGTGGAGCCCGAGAAGATCCGACGCGGCATCGAACTCTTGTCCGAAGTCATCCGCGACCGCATGGCGCTTCGCGGAGATCTGGAACGCGGCTCCCGGCAGGGCTCGCGACAGGCGGCCCGCGGCGCGCGATCCGGCGCTCGCTCGGACGGCTAGGGCATGGTGCGAGTAGCGGTCCTGCGCGGCGGACACTCCATGGAGCGGGACGTATCGGTCGTAACCGGGCGGCGCGTCCAACACGCCCTGGAACGCCTCGGCCACGAAGTCCAACCCCTGGACATCGAGGACAACACCACCGAGACCCTGATGGAGACTTCCCCCGACGCGGCGTTCGTGTGCCTGCACGGTCCCGGCGGTGAGGACGGCACGGTACAGGCGCTGCTCGAAACCCTGGGCATCCCCTACACCGGCAGCGGGCCGCTATCGAGCATCCGGTGCATGGACAAGGACTACGCCAAACGCGCCATGCGCTCCGTCGGGATACGCACCCCGCCCTTCCGCACCTTCCTCAAGCGGGCGATGAGCGAGATGGGCGCAGCCGCGGCGCTTGGGACCGCCGCCGAATCTTTAGGTTATCCGCTGGCGGTCAAGCCCGCACGCGAGGGCTCGGGGCTCGGGCTCACGAGGGTCGAGGCGCCGGACGCTTTAGTGGATGCCGTCTACGAGGCGTTCGGATACGACTCGAAGATAGTGCTGGAGCGTTGGACCGAAGGGACCGAAGTCTCCGTCCCGATCCTGGAGCCTGCGGGAGAGGAGCCACGTTCCCTGGGACTCGTGGAGATACGTCCTCGCGAGGGCGCGTACAACTTCGAGGCCAAGTACACGCCGGGCGCCACGGACTTCGCCATACCGGCGGAGATACCCACCGAAGCCGCCGCCCAACTCGAAGAGACGGCCCTCACCGCCTACCGCACTCTGGGCTGCTCCGGATTCGCCCGCGTGGATACCATCGTGGATGCGGACGGCACGCCGTGGGTCCTCGACGTAAAGACCATCCCCGGTTTCACGGAGACCTCGACGCTGCCGCTTGCGGCGGAGGCGGCGGGCATAGCCTTCGAGAGCCTCGTGGAGACTATCCTTATGGCGGCGTTGCATAGCGAGGACCGGGCGAAGTTGTAGGTTTGTAGGTTTCAGCCTTTCACTGACCGACTTTCGTAGGTGGCGGGACTCTCGTCTTCGGAGCACAATGGTGAGGTGTGGTTCACAAGTTTAAGGGAGCAGCGGGTGTCGAGACCGGGTTTTGTTTTAATGAAGGTTTTTGTGGCCCTGGTCGGACTTTTTTGGATTTTCGGGGCGGGGGGACCGGTTCTCGCTCAGGAAGAGAAGTTTGTACCGCCGCCGGAGGTGGATGCCGAGGCTTGGGTGGTTTCGGATGCGGATTCGGGACGGGTGCTTGCGGGGACGGAGCCGGACAAGCGGCTACCTATCGCCTCCACCACCAAGATCATGGTCGCCCTCGTGGCGCTCGACGAGGGCGTGGACTTCGACGAGGAGGTCACCGTCTCCGAGAACGCGGCCTCTTACGCGGGCTTCGAGTACAGCAACATCGGGCTCTTCAGGGGGGACGAAGTGAGCGTAGAGGAGCTAATGTTGGCGTCGCTCGTACCGTCCGCCACGGACGCCGTGTACGCACTCTCCGAACACCTCGGGGATGGCAGCGTCAAGACCTTCGTCGGGAAGATGAACGACAAGGCCGGCGAGATGGGGTTGGAGAACACCCACTTCGAGAACCCCGCCGGACTCGACTCGAAAGAACACTATTCGAGTGCCAGGGACCTGACCGAGATCACCGCCGCCGCGATGGAGTACCCGGAGTTCCGCAAGATGGTCTCGACGGTGGACGCTTCCATTACCACCAAGGACCGCAGGATCGAATTCTCCAACACCAACTTTCTTCTCAACACCTACTCCGCCGCCACCGGCGTCAAGACCGGAACCACCCCTGAAGGCGGTGCCTCGCTAGTCTCATCGGCGGAGTCCGGCGACGAGTCCTACATAGCCGTAGTCTTGGGTGCTGTGAGCGAAGAGGAGCGGTTCGCGGGCTCCCGCCGCGGGCTCGAATACGCCTTCGAAAACTACGAGCGCAAGATCCTCGTCCCCAAAGACAAAGTCTACGACGAGATAGACGTACCCTTCCGCCGCGAAGAGTCCATCGAGGTCTCCTCCGAAAAGAACGTGGAAGTCCTAGTCGGGCCGGGTGTCCAGGTAGAGCGCCAAATGACCACGAAGAAAGCTCCGGCGGCGGTGATGAAGGGAGATGAGATCGGCGAGGTCGAAGTACTCGTGGATGGCCGAAGCGTCGGCAACACCCCGCTCGTAGCCGAAAAAGGCTACGAGGAGGCTTCCTTCTTCCAGAAGTCGTGGCACAGGATCAGCGGTCTCTGGAAGTGAAACTTGGCCGTCACCGCGACGAGCGTCAGGCACCCGAGGAAGGCCGGCATGAGCCCGAATAGGATGAGGCTTACTCGCGTCCTCACGCACGGGAGGAGCATCCGTTCGGTCGCCGGAGGCTCACACGCTACGGTCTGCGTCCCCGGACTCTCCCCGGTACCCCGCCGGAGATCAACGGACCATCACCCTTACCCCATGCCAGGAATTGTTGGCGTAACCCTTGAAGTTCCACACCTCGGCAGCCGTAGCCGGTTGCGTTCCAGCCGAGGAGTCTAGTGCGCGGACGACGACGCGATGCTCGCCGGGCGGGAGATCCAGGTTCGCCTCCCAGAAGCTCCATGCCCAGGGCTCGTCCGCGCCTTCCAGCAAGTCCGCCTGGACCCAGGACCTCCCGCCGTCCGAGGACACGTCCACCCGCTCGACGCGGCGTCCACCACCCGCTACCGCGTAGCCCCGCACGTAGACCGGCCCCGCATCCAAGGACGCGCCATCCGCTGGTTCGCAGATTACAGCGTTCACCTGCATTTCGCCTAGCATCAACCCTTCGAAAAATTCCACAGTCTCGGCGCTTACACCCGGCGCGAAGAGCTTGTACTCGTGAGTCTGGAAGTAGTTATCCGAAGGAGCTTCCTGGAGTGTGATGCCGGATAACCACTTGACACTCCTGGCCCCGTAGTAGCCGGGTGCGACGACCCGCAGAGGGAAACCGTGTTCAAGAGGCAGGATCTCGCCGTTCATCTCGTAAGCGAGCAGCACCTCCGGGCCGAGGGCTTTCTCCACGGGGATCGATCCGCCATAGTCGAAGCTTTCTCCGTCGGCTCCCTCGACCTCATCGAGGCCGGAGAAGGCCGCGTGGCGAGCCTCGTCTCCGACTCCAGTCGCCAGGAGGACTTCGCGCAAGGAGACCCCCGCCCAGCGCGCGTTGCCGATGGCGCCTGCGCCCCAGGGTGTCTCGCCCGGTATCGGCGCCACCTGTATGAGACCGTCGCGCCGGTTGCCGGCGCACTGCATGACGGCTGTGACCTCTTTCTTTGGAAACCCGCGCAAGTCCTCCATCGACAGCTCAAGCGGTGAGTCGACCAGGCCATCAACCGTTAGCCGGTATCCATCCGGGTTTACCTCGGGGATGGAGCCGTGGTTGCGGGAGAAGAAAAGATCTTTGGATGTCAGGAAGTTTTGTCTCAACTGTCCCAGGGGGGACTCCGCGTTAAAGGGTTGTCCGTCGTGGACGATCATGGCCGGTTGTTTGTCAAATCGCTCCACTTTTCTCCTCCCACGACGCCCTACACCGCAATGTTACTCAATAGAGAAGGGCGAGGTTATCCTGCCCTTCCCGGAGAGTGTTGGTATCGAGCGTTCTACGCGCTGCGTCTTCTCAGGAAGAAGGCCATCCAGCCGCTACAATAGAGCCTCGCGCCAGTTCAGGGAGAGAGGTAGATGAACGCACCGGCGGTGCTTTACGAGTTGGTCGAGAGGTTCGAGGGGAACATACGGGCGTACAAGTCCGGCGATTACAACGAGACACAGGCCCGAGGCGACTTCATAGACCCGCTGATGGGTCTTCTCGGCTGGGACGTTCACAACCAGCGCGGGATGCCGCCAGCGTATCTGAAGCGGGTGAGGAGAAACGGCAAGATTTTGGGGAGGCTGGACGGATTCGAGCGGTGGGCTCCAGTGCTAACGGAGATGAAGGCGCGCGGCTTCTCGCAAGGGCAGATGAGCCGAGAGACAGCGCTATCCTACAATACGGCGAAGAATTGCCTTAAGCGGTTGGAAAGGTCTGCGAGGACTCCGGTGATATTTAATAACAAATCGAGCAAGATGTGAGCCGCACGCGGCCGCTGCTACCCGGAGAGTACGCCGACGGCGCTCGGGTCGTCGAGACGACCCTGCGCCCGGTAAGGACCGCGTGCCTGATCCCGGAAGACGATCCCGGCATGGCATCGCGGTTCGCTCGATCGCGCTCTTTGGCCTGGGGCGGCCACGCCGACTACGCGCTCCCGTTCTCGCGTTCGGAGGGCTTGCGAGAGCCGTGGAGGCGGCTCCTCGACCTGCTCGATCCCGACCAGGTCTACATCCTCGGCATCTCCCGCCCGCGCACAAGTTCCGGGGTAGTCAACATGCACGCACCGCGCAAGGAACCTCCCAAGCCCCTGGTAGATCGCATAGGCAACAACCTCGGCCGGCTGCTGTACACGGCGGAGGATGGACCGGAGCGTCTCTTCACCGGGACCAGCACGCTGATGCACTCGGTCCTCCGTGCCGTCCGCGAGGATCTAAAACCGCCCGACGGCGAGCGCTTCGTGGTGGTTCCCAGAGCGTACCGGGGATACTCTGACCCTTACCTGCCCGTAGTGGCGAGGTACGGCAGCGTGGACGACGCGGAGTTGGAGGATTACCTGAACAGTGTGCATTCTCACCGGTACAGGTTCGATCTGGATCTCTCCGAGTCGGTCAAGATCGAAGAGATGGGCACGGCCGGGGAGCTGCTGGGCGTACTCGCGGGCGACCTCAGCGACCTTCTCGATAACGACGAGCGTGAACGCGCGCTGACGTTGCCGGAGCTCACCCTTTCGGGCCTCCAAATCGAGTGCCGCAGTACCGCGTACGACGCACCCCGAATGCCGGAGGGCGGCCGCGAAGGGAAGCGCTACGGGCCGATCGTCGTGACGGGTCAAGACGACAGCGTGGCCGACTTCGCGCTGTTTTGGACCCTCAGGGCCGAGCACTACTTCGCCAGGCCCTTCCCGCTTTGGATTCCGATAGACCTGCTCGAAGGCACGGAAGCGCCGGCGGCGGTCGAGGAGGCCCTTGGGCGTGTCCCGCCTTCGGTGATGGAGGCCTCCCC
>JACDDK010000135.1 GCA_013817025.1 Rubrobacter sp. | reverse complement strand
AGATAGCGCAGCCCTACGCGAAGCGCTTGCTCTCCAGCCGCTTCCAGCCCGAATACCTACTGGAGATCGCCACCGAACGAGCTGTCGAGTACGCACGCTACGCCGAAGATTACCCCGAGCAACTGCGTCGGCTACTAACCGAGCTGGAAGACGGAGAGCTGGAAGTAAAGTTGCGCCACCGCGGCCTCGATCAACTCGCCGGAGAGGTCGACGTGCTTGCCAATCGCCTCGTCTTCGCCGTCGTGACCGCCGCTTTGCTCGTCGGCTCCTCGATGCTCGGGGCGTTCGTGACCGGCGGTCCGCGGGTTCCGTATTTGGGTGTGCCGGTGGTCAGCTTCGTGGGGTTCTCGATCTCGTTGGTGCTGGCTTCTATCCTGTTCCTCGTCATCTACCGCTCGGAGAAGTTGTAGGGGCGACTCATACCAGACCATGACGGCGGTATTTGCGTGATGGTTTGTCTTGCTATAGCGCGGACAGCGTAGCGTACCGCACGCGGATTTATGTAGGTTGCGTGTGTGAAGTTGCCGTGAACTGGAGTGTTAGAATCCAGTAATGGAAAGCGCACGCGCAGAGCAGCAGTACCCACGGGCGGTGGAGTCTTCCGAGGTGACGATCACGTCGCTGGTGAAGAAGGTCGCGGCCTACAGCTCGCCCGAGGCCGAGGCGTTCGTGGCCGAAGCCTACAGCGTGGCGCACGCCGCGCACCGGGGCCAGTCCCGCAAGAGCGGCGAGCCGTTCGTCTACCATCCTTTAGCCGCCGCCGACATTCTCGCGGATTTGCATCTGGATCCCACGACCATCGCGGCCGCTCTTTTGCACGACGTCCTTGAGGATACCGAGGTTGGCAAGAAGGAGCTTTCGAATCGGTTCGGGGACGAGTTAGCGGAGATCGTGGACGGCGTTACGAAGCTGAAGAGGCTGCCGTCGGGGAATCTGGAGGAGGCTCAGGCCGAATCTCTGCGGAAGATGATCGTGGCGATGAGCCGCGACGTGCGGGTCATCATCATCAAGCTTGCGGACAGGCTCCATAACATGCGTACCCTCGCTTATCTCAAGCGCGAGACGCAACTAAACAAGGCCACGGAGACGTTGGAGATCTACGCTCCGCTCGCGCATCGGCTCGGTATTTACTCGGTGAAGTGGGAGCTTGAGGATTTGTCGTTCGCCACGCTGCACCCGAGGCGTTACGAGGAGATAAAGAGCCTCGTGGCGGCCAGGCGGGGCGACCGCGAGGCGTTTATCAACGGGACGGCGGCGGAGCTTCTGCGGCATCTGAGGGAGACCGGGGTCGAGGCCGAGGTGCATGGCCGGGTGAAGCACTTCTACTCCATCTACAACAAGATGGTGATGCGGAACAAGGAGTTCAACGAGATCTACGACCTCGCGGGCCTGCGCGTCGTCGTCGAGAACGTGCGCGACTGCTACGGCACTTTGGGCGTTATACATTCGATCTGGAAGCCGATACCGGGTCGGTTCAAGGACTACATCGCCATGCCGAAGTTCAACATGTATCAGTCCTTGCACACGACGGTCATGTCCAACGAGGGGAAGTTGCTGGAGATCCAGATACGGACCCACGAGATGGACACCACCGCCGAGTACGGCATAGCGGCGCACTGGATGTACAAGCACGGCCTCTCCGACCGGCAGGTCGACCGCCTGACGTGGCTCAAGAGCATGATGGAGTGGCAGAAGGAGACCACAGACGCCACGGAGTTCATGGAGACCTTGAAGGGGGATCTCGTCGCCGACGAGGTCTTCGTGTTTACGCCAAAGGGCGACGTTGTAAGCCTGCCTTCCGGGGCCACGCCGATAGACTTCGCGTATCAGGTTCACACCGAGATCGGGCACCGCACCATCGGCGCGCGCGTGAACGACCGCATCGTGCCGCTGGACTCCGAACTCGTCTCCGGCGACCGGGTGGAGGTCATCACCGGCAAGAACTCGGGGCCGAGTCGGGACTGGCTCACGGTCGTCCAGAGCGGTCGGGCGCGCAACAAGATCCGGCAGTTCTTCAACAAGGCCGACCGCGAAGACAACCTGAGCCTCGGTCGGGAGAAACTCCTCTCGCTGCTTAAAAGGCAACGCATAGGCAAGGTCCCGTCGGGCGTCCTCGAAGACGTGGCCCGCTCGACGAACCATTCGGCACCCGACGACATGCTCGCCGCCATCGGGGCGGGCGTGCTCTCGGCGGAGAACGTGGCGGGTAGGATCGTGGAGGTTCTGCGGCCCAAAGACGAGGAGGTGCCGCCGAAAAAGCAGAGCCCGGCGCTCGCGCCGCTCCCCCTGCCCGAAGTCGCCACCGACGAGGAGACCGGCGTGCGGGTCGTGGGTTCGAGCGGAATCCTCACGCGCCTGGCCCGATGTTGCACGCCGATGCCCGGCGATCACATCGTGGGGTACGTCTCGTTGGGGCGCGGGGTCGTGGTCCACAACGGCGGCTGCGTCAACGCACGGGCGCTGAAAGCGCGGGACCCGGATCGGTTCGTGGAGGTCGAGTGGGCGACGGGGTCGGGCAAGCTGTTCACCGTGGAGTTGCTCGTGGAGGCGCTGGACCGGATGCACCTTCTAAAGGACATCACGGCTACGATCTCGGACGCGGGGGTGAACATCCTCTCGGCGCGGGTGGACACCATCGAGGACAGGACGGCACTCAGCCGGTTTGCGTTCAAGGCCGGCAGCGTACAGCACGTCGAGGAAGTCTTGAGGAAGATCCGGGGTATCCCCGATGTCTACGACGTGTGCCGCGTCTCCCGCGACGGCACGCACCTCGAACGATAGCGATGCGGATTTTGAGCGTAAACGTCGGGCGGGAACGCCCCATCCAGAACGCCAAACCATCCGGCAAGACCGGCATCTTCAAAGAAGCCACGACCGAACCGGTACGGGTTACGTCCTTCGGCCTCGCGGGAGATCACATCTCCGACACGAAGAACCACGGCGGTGTCGATCAGGCCGTCTACGTCTTCGGAGTACCGGATTACGATTGGTGGTCGGATGCTTTGGGAAAAAAGCTCGCCTCCGGCACGTTCGGCGAGAACCTGACGGTTTCGGGTTTCGAGAGCGGCGAGGCGTTTATCGGGGATCGGTTGTGGATCGGGGCGGTCGTTCTGGAGGTGACGGCACCGCGTATTCCGTGCGTTACGCTGGCCGCCCGCATGCAAGACCCGGTGTTTTTGAAGCGGTTTCGGAGGGCCGAGCGTCCGGGAGTTTACTGCCGGGTGATAAGAGAGGGCGAGGTGCGGGCCGGAGATTCCGTGACCCTGGAGCGGTACGATGGCGAGAAGGTCTCGGCGGTCGAAGTATTTCGAGACTTCTTCGACCCGGATTTTAGCGAAGCGACGCTTCGGCGGCACCTTGCGGTACCGATAGCCGTCCGGGCGCGGGCGGTCAAAGAGCGACAGTTGGGAGAGCTTGTGGAGCAGCGGCGTGTTATGGAGGCCGGTCGTCCGGCGAAGGCGGTTTAGAGGATGACGGAGATACAGCAGGTTACGCTGGACATGGGTGGTTTCGAGGTCAACTCGTACATCATTCACGCCCCGGAGGCGGATATCGTGGTGGACGCGGGGACGGACGCGGCCCGGATACTCGCCGCCACCGACCGTCCCGTGGCGGCCATCCTCGTGACGCACAACCACGCGGACCACATCGGCGCTCTGGAGGACGTACGCCGCGAAACGGGTGCGCCAGTCTACATGCACCCGCTGGACGCCGAGAGCGCCGGGGTGCGCGACTACGAGCCGCTGGGGGATGGAGAGGACATGGTCGTCGCCGGACAGGCCATCCACGTGCTGCACACGCCGGGGCATTCGCCGGGGTCGGTGACTTTCGTGGTTGGGGGGGATCAAATAGTGGGAGACCTGATCCTACCGGGCAGCGTCGGTCGCACGGACCTCGGCGGTGCGCGTTGGCAGGACCTCGAACTGTCC
>JACDDK010000134.1 GCA_013817025.1 Rubrobacter sp. | reverse complement strand
AAGACGCTCTACGCGACGCGACCGACACTCGGAACGTCACCATCAGGGCGGGCGTACTCTCCTCGGTCGCCGAGGTTTTCAAGCACGGTTTCGGAGGCTCGTCGGCTGTCGTCGTCGCGGATGAGGATACGTTCGCGGTGGCTGGCGAGGAGGTGACGAGGGTTCTTCGGGAGGCTGGCTGCGAGCTTGTAGAGCCGTACATCTTCCCCCGCGAGCCGCGACTGTACGCCGGGTACGCGAACATCGAGAAGCTCGTCGGGTCACTCGGTACTCACGAGGCCATCCCGGTCGCGGTGGGGGCCGGGACCGTCAACGACATCGTCAAGCGCGCCGCCGATGAATGTGACCGGCCGTATCTGTGCGTTGGGACCGCCGCATCGATGGACGGCTACACGTCGTTCGGAGCTTCCATCAGCAAGGACGGCCGCAAGCAGACGCTCACTTGCCCGGCTCCGCGTGCGGTGTTGCTCGACCTCGACATACTCACGAACGCCCCCGCCAGCATGACCGCCGCCGGTTACGCGGACCTTCTCGGAAAGGTAACGGCGGGTGCTGACTGGCTGGTCGCCGACGCTCTGGGAGCCGAGGAGATGCACCCCGGCGCGTGGTCGCTGGTGCACGATTCCTTACGCGAGTGGACCGCCAACCCGGCGGCGTTGCGGGCCAAAGACTCCGAGGCGATGGAGAGCCTGACCGAAGGTCTGGTCATGTGCGGGCTGGCGATGCAGATCTCCGCATCTTCCCGCCCGGCCTCCGGCGGCGAGCACTACTTCAGTCACCTGTGGGAGATGGAGGGTCTCGGCGCTCACGACGACCCGCCGCTCTCCCACGGCTTCAAGGTCGGTGTCGGCACCATCTCCATCGCCGCCCTCTACGAACGAATACTCGAACGCGACCTCACCAACCTGGACCTCGAAGCCATCCAGCGCGACTGGCCGAGTTGGCCCGAAGTGGAGCGTACAGTGCGAGAGACGCACAAAGACCCAGGCCTGGCGGAGGCCTCCGTCGAGCAGAGCCGCGCCAAGTACGTCGACGCGGACGGGCTGGCCGAGCGGCTGAAGCTCCTTCAGCGTATATGGCCGGAGTTGCGCGAGAAGCTGGCGGTGCAGTTGATGCCTGCGGACGAGTTGCGGGCGCTGTTGCGCGACGCCGGGTGTCCGACGAGTCCCGAGGAGATCGGGTTGAGCCGGGAAGCTTTCCGGGCGACGTATTACCGGGCGCGCACAATCCGCTCCCGGTACACCGCTCTGGATCTCGCGGCTGAAACCGGCGTCCTCGACGAGTGCGTCGAAGAGCTATTCGCGCCCGGCGGCTTCTGGGGCCGCAACGTGAGCTAATAGGTGTCGGTCGTCCGCGACCGGACACGAAAAAGGAGGCGCGTGGTGGAAGGTCCATACCTGATGGGGATAGATTTTGGGACCGGAGGTGCCAGGGTTGGCATCTTCGACCGCGAGGGGACAGCGGTGGTGTTCCAATCCGCCGAGTGGGAGACCGATTACCCGCGCTCCGGCCAAGCCGAGCAGGATCCCGACGATTGGTGGTCGGCGCTCGTCGGCGTGACTAAAAAAGCCCTGGAGGAGGGTGGTGTCTCGCCCGATGAGATTGCCGGTATCTCCGTCGATACTACGGGCAGCACGGTGGTCGCGCTGGATGAGCGGGGGAAGCATCTGAGACCGGCGATCATGTGGATGGACGTGCGGGCCGCGGATCAAGCCCGCAGAATCGGCGAGACGAACGACCCAATCCTCAAATACAGTGGCTATTCGGCGATCTCCGCCGAGTGGGGCCTCCCGAAAGTCCTGTGGCTCAAGGAGAAAGAGCCCGACACTTACAATAACGCCGCGCACATCTGCGACTGCGTCGACTGGCTTATAAACCGCCTCACCGGCGAGTGGGCAGCCTCCATCAACATCGTCAGCGCGAAATATTTCTACGACCGCGACGAGGGCGGCTGGCCCGAGAGCCTGTGCGAAGCTCTGGAAGCCCCGGACCTCTTGGATAAGCTGCCCCAGAACGTGCTCGACATGGGCGAGGTGGTCGGCGGACTCTCCAAAAAAGCCGCCGAGGAGCTTGGTCTCAAAGCCGACACGCCCGTGGCTCAGGGTGGGATAGACGGTTTCATGGGAGCTCTGGGGCTCGGGGTAGTGGAGCCTGGAAAGATGGCGTTCGTCACCGGCTCCTCGCACTCCATGTTCGGTCAGGCCGCCGAGCCTCTGTACGCGCAAGGGTTCTTTGGCGCGTTCACGGACGCCCAGATACCGGGTCAGTACACCATCGAGGCGGGACAAGCCTCCACTGGCTCCGTCGTGGCCTGGTTCAAGAGCCAGCTCGCCAAAAACTCCTCCGAGGCGGCTCGGGAGCGCGGCGTGGATCCCTACGAAGTGCTGGACGAGATGGCCCGCGAGGTGCCTCGGGGCTCCGATGGACTCGTCGTGCTCGACTACTTCCAGGGCAACCGCACGCCCCACACCGACCCGTTGGCCCGCGGTGTGATCTGGGGTCTCTCCCTGGGACATGGGGAGGGGCATATCTTCCGGGCGATCCTGGAGGGCATTTGCTACGGGACCGAGCATATACTTCGCACCATGCGCGAGAACGACTTCGAGCCCAAAGAGATAGTCGCGTCGGGGGGGCCGACCAAGAGTGAGTTGTGGATGCAGATGCACGCCGACGTCTCGAACGTCCCGATCTCCCTGACCAAAGAGAAGGAAGCTCCGGTGCTCGGTAGCGCCATGCTGGCCGCCGTCGGCGCCGGTATTTACAAGGACATCCCGGAGGCCGCGGAAAACATGGTCCACACCGAGCGCACCATCGAACCGGACGAGGAAGCCCACGAGGAGTACAAATTCTACGTGGACCGCTACATCGAAACGTATCCCGCGATGCGCGAGCTAATGCACAAGACCGCGCAGCACGTCGCCGGATAGAAAGTGAGCGCCCCATGATCGCCGCCGTCTTCAAAGGCCCTCACGAGATGGAAATCCAAAATCTGGAGACCCCAACCATCGGCCCGGACGAGTTGCTCGTGAAGACCGGAGCGAACACCGTCTGCGGCACGGACGTTCGTATCCTGCGCGGCGAGAAGACCAAGGGCGTGGTCCTTCCGGCGGTGCTGGGACACGAGATGGCCGGTCACATAGCCGAAGTTGGCCGGGATGTTCACGGCTACGAGGCCGGGATGCCAGTCGTAATCTCGCCGGGGATTCCGTGCGGCCGATGCTACCCTTGTCAGCACGACATGGAGAATATGTGTGCGGACCTGAGCCTCTTCGGCTACGACGTACCCGGCGGCCTGAGCGAGTACGTCCGAATCCCCGCCAGAGCCGTGGAGCTTGGCAACGTCTTCGTTGCTGGGAAAGACCTGCCCTCCGAATACCTGGCGCTGTGCGAGCCGCTGGCTTGTTGCGTAAACGGGCAGAGGCGCTCGCGCACGAGGCTGGACGACGCTGTGCTCGTAATGGGCGCGGGGCCGATAGGGCTATTTCACGTCCAACTCGCCCGGCGTGCGGGGGCAAGAACGGTGATAGTCAGCGAGATCTCGGAGAACCGGCGGCGGCTGGCTAAAGACCTCGGGGCCGACATCGCGGTGGACCCGACCGGCGAGGATCTTTCGGAGGTCGTTGGAGAATTCGGTGGGGTGGATGTCGCCGTGATCTGCATCGGCGTGCCCGCGCTGGTGAACGAGGCGCTCCGGCTCACCCGGCCCGGCGGGCGGGTCAACGTCTTCGCTGGGCTGGCGGGGAAGGGCTGGGCGGAGGTGGAGGCTAACCTGATCCACTACAAAGAACTCGACGTTACCGGGACATCCAACTCCCGCCGCCGCGAGTTCGCAGTGGCCCTGCGCCTCATAGAGAGCGGTGACGTAAACGTCGAACCGATGCTGACGCACCGCTACCCGCTCGCGTCCGCCGTCGAGGCCATAGAGATGTCAG
>JACDDK010000133.1 GCA_013817025.1 Rubrobacter sp. | reverse complement strand
GCCGTATACGATCCTGCGAGACTCCAGGGGACGGCTGGCCTCGCTCTACAACGTCAAGCGGGTGCCGCGCCTGTTCGTGGTGAAAGATGGCGCTATAACGAAAGTGCAGAACGATTATTATGACGGGATCGAACAGGAACTCGAAACCGCGATACGCGAAGCGCTAGAGAAGGAACCGGCGGAGTAACAATCCAGAACACACGAAAGGGAACCATGACCAGAGAGAGCATCGTACAGGTAATAGGCGCAGCCGTGGCGCTGGCGACCGTAGTGGTTACCGTGCTCGCCATCGTCCACCTCTTCGGCTCTTAGAGCTTTCGGCCATCGGCTTTTTTGGCTTGCAGTCGACCGGACGTGCTCCAAAGAGGCGTTTCACTCTACTCGATAAGCGTCGCACAACGGTTTGTCGAACGCTCGCGTCTTCAGGGTTCAGTTATTGAGCGAGTCGTCGCTTCGAAGAACGTTGATCTTCCGGGTTCAAGCTGACGGCTAATCTCTAACACCGGACACCAGCGGACTTCAACTCCTCTCGCGTCGAGCGTGCGGCCTCTCGTGCGGCCTCGCGGTAGTCCCGCTCCGAGCCCTCGTGAGCGTAGAGGATGCCCCGGCTGCTGTTGACGAGCACGCCGCCGCCGCGCTGGTCGAGCAGCGCCCGCACGTCAGACGCGCCTCCCCCCTGAGCCCCGTAGCCCGGCGCTAGAAACAGCGTGCCCGGCAGCAACTCTCGCACCCGCCGCCCGACCTCGGGGCGTGTGACGCCTACAACAGCCCCGGCATCGGGGTACTCGCCGCCGCTGGAGAGGTCTGCGACCAGCCTCGCGGCGCGCTCGTAGACCGGTGGCTCGCCGGTGTTCTGGATGTAATCGGCGGATGGGTTGGACGTGGCGACGAGCACGAATACGCCGCCGCCCCGGTCCATACGCCGGGCTTCCTCCAGGAACGGCAGGATGGCGTCCGATCCCATGTACGGGTTTACGGTTACGCACTCAGCACCGTGGACCCGCAGGTGGGCTTCGGCGTAAGCGGTGGCAGTGGGGCCGATGTCGCCACGTTTCACGTCCGAGATCACGGGCAGGCCGAGGTCGTGGGCGTCTTCTATCAAGGCGGCGTAGGTCTCTATGCCCTTTGCGCCCAAGCGCTCGAAGTAGGCGGACTGGAGTTTTACGGCGGCTACTTCGGCGGCGGCGGCTTCGAGGATTCCCCGGCAGAACTCGCGGGTGGCCTCATGCGGGGCGAGTTCGAGAACGGAGATCTCCTTCGGCAGCCGCCCCGGCGTTGGGTCGAGGCCGACGATCAGGGCGCTCTGTTTGCGCGCCGCCGATTCTAGGAGTGCTCGCATCGCGCCTCCGGGGGGCTTTTGGGCAAAGAAAAGCCGCGGAACGACGTCCGCGGCGGGTGGTGCGGTGTGTTCAGGTTACTTCAGGGAGTCCTTCAGGGCGTTTCCGGCGGTGAACTTGGGGACCTTAGAGGCGGGGATGTTGATCTTCGCTTTGGTCTGCGGGTTGATGCCCTCGCGGGCGTTGCGCTTCTGCACGTAGAACTTGCCGAAGCCCGTGATCTGAACGGTATCGTCCTGCTTGAGGGCGTCCGTTATGACGTTGGTGAAGGCATCGAAGAACTTCTGCGCGTCGCTCTTGGACCCGTTGCCCTCGTCGGCTATCTTCTCGATCAACTGCGTCTTATTCACTTGCTCTGACCTCCTGTGATGGCTTGTTCGCTTGTATTCATCGCCATCCCGATTTCAACCGGGCGACTATAGCAGAGGCTGCCACTAACCTCAATTATTGGAGTCTACCCGTAAATCGGCCATTTCAAGCACCGTTTTGAACGGATAACCTCCGATCTCTGGTTCCGTCCTTCCCTCGCGCCGATCCAGAACGGCCAGAATACTCAGGACTTCGACGCCCGACTCCTCCAGCCGCCCGGCTGCTTCGACGGCCTGTGTCCCCGTGGTTACTACGTCTTCGATCAGCGCGACGTTGTCTCCAACGTCCAAGTTTCCCTCGACGCTCCGTCCGGTCCCGTACTCCTTCGTCTCCTTGCGGACCACGACGTAGGGCAACCCCGTCGCAAGCGAAACCGCGACCACCAGCGGCACCGCCCCGAGCGCCACCCCCGCCAGGCGATTGACGCCTTGCGGCAGCATTCTAGCGAGCGCCCCGGCGAGGTCGCGCAGCAACTCCGGCTCGGTAGAGAAGAGGTACTTGTCGACGTAGACGTTGCTCCGCTTACCGCTGGAGAGCACGAAGTCCCCTTCGAGCAGCGCCGCGTCCCGCACCCGAGCCGCGAGGCTTACGCTCACGGTCCCGGATCTCCGGCGGTTCGTTCGCGGTCTTCCAGATCACCGAGCACCTCGTCGAAGGCGTCGAAGCTGACGTTCTCCAGCACGGCACCGAGGCGTTCGGACTCTTCGCCAGCGGAGCGCAGGGACGCTTCGATGCCGTCGTTGACTTCGGAGAGCAAGTGGATGGCACGCTCCAGAGCTTCGATGACCTCGCCGTCGGGCGCGTTGGTCAGGGAGTCGGAGATCCGCTCCAGTTCTTCGACACGGTGTTCGAGGTCTTCGACCGCCGGCGCGTTCTGTCTCGCAAGGTCTCTCATCGGCGTGGACTATACATCAATCACGCTTGCCGTTTCGGTTCCTCCCGGCCTCGGCGGCGCGTCCAAGCACGAGCCCCAAAGCGACCGAGACGATTGTCAGGCCCACAAACGGCACGAGACCCGAGACCACGATGCCATATCCAGCCCGCAAAAGCAGATACGCGGCGAGCCCCGCGAGCAGCACGACCACCGGGATCGCCGCGATCAGGACGAGGAGTGGATTTTTGAAGGACACGGGCCTCAACCCCTTTCTTCGCTGGCTGTTGGGAAGTCGCTCAAGGCTACTTCGTCACGCGGTCGATGGCTTTGTGGAGGTCCCGGATCATCTCCTCCGACCCGCCGTCCTGCTCGGCCCGTTCCTCCACGAAATCCTTTAACAGCACCGTGTTGACCTTGCGGATAGCCGAAAATATGGCGTTAGTCTGCTGCACTACCTCGGCGTAGGTGACGTCTCCCTCCTCGACCATCTTGGCGACACCCCGCACGTGTCCCTCGACGCTTTTCAACCGCCGGAGAACCTCGCTCTTGGTCTGCTTCTGCACGCCTTACCTCCCGTCCCCTCGAAGCTCCGCTAACAACTCGGCCACCACGCTCGCGTCGTGGAACGGCACGTCGCCCTCGGGCAGGTGCTGGACTCTCTCGTGACCTTTTCCGGCCACCACGACCACGTCCCCCGCCCGCGCCCCGGCGAGCGCCCGCCGGATAGCCTCGCGCCGGTCGAGCACCGTCTCCACGCGCCCGTCGCCGTTCGTACCGGCGGCGACTTCGGCGGCTATTCGGGCCGGGTCCTCGCCATAGGCGTCGTCGGTGGTTATTATGCCCCGGTCGGCCAGTCTGGCGGCGATCTCACCCATCAAGGGACGCTTGGCGCTGTCGCGTTCCCCCGCCGCCCCGAACACGCAGATCACACGCCCCGCCCCCCGAGTCGACACCACCCCCCGAGCCACCTCCAGCACCACCCGAAGCCCCACCTCCGTGTGCGCGTAGTCCACGATGACCTCGAAACCCATCTCCCGAGCCGCCGCGATCCGCTCGAACCGCCCCGGCACCTGCGGCATCCCAGCAACGGCCAGTTTTACCCGCTCACCATCCACACCCGTCTCCAACGCGAACGCCGCCGCCCCCGCCACATTAAGCACGTTGTACGGGCCGAGCAACGGCGTCTCCAACCCCAGCACTTCCCCATCGTGACGAAGCTCGAAAGCCGTGCCGTCCCGCGCCGCCCGCACATCCGCCACCCGGCAATCCGCGCCCTCCACACCACCAAAGGTCTTTACGCCCTTCACTTCTTTTGCGAGGCGGCGTCCGTAGGCATCCTCGGCGTTCGCTAGTTTCGGACC
>JACDDK010000132.1:3365-4014 GCA_013817025.1 Rubrobacter sp. | reverse complement strand
CCTCTCGGCCAACTCGCCCTTCTGGCAGGGGATGGACACAGGCTTCGAGTCCTCGCGAGTCAAAATCTTCGAGACCTTCCCCCGAGCCGGGATGCCCCCCGCCTTCCCGGACTACGAATCTTTCGAAACCTACATCGACACGATGGTCGAATCCGGGGCGATGGACGACTACACCTACTGCTGGTGGGACGTGCGCCCTCACCCCAAAATAGGCACTATAGAACTCCGCATCCTCGACACTCAGACCAGCCTCGGCCCCGCCATAGCCCTAACCGCCCTCACCCAATGCCTCGTAGCCGAAGCCTTGGAGGAAGTCGGCCCGCAAGGCCCCTACAACATCCATCTGGCCCAAGAGAACAAGTGGCGCGCCGCCCGCCACGGCATGAACGCCGCCTTCTACGACCCCCTGGACAAAAGCACCACCTCCGCGAACGACCTGGCTCGCCAAACAGTCGAGCGCCTAAAGTCCCACGCCCAGGACCTCGGCTGCGAGCACGAACTAGAAGGCATCCTGGAGATAGTCGAGGGCGGCACCGGCGCCCAACGCCAGCGCCGCGCCTACGAGGAAAGCGGCGACTTCCTGGACGTAGTCGCCTTCCTCATTGAAGGCACCCGCCCCGCTCTAGCGGAGGAGCCGAGTTAGGAAACA
>JACDDK010000132.1:0-3355 GCA_013817025.1 Rubrobacter sp. | reverse complement strand
GCGGTTTCCAGATCCCGGAAACCTTACGCATACTTAAATCCGGACACCTCGTTCATCGGCGGTAGCCCGCCGAAGGCGACGGCGCAAACCACAACTCCACCGGGTAGGCGACACGTCCAATTATCCTGAAGCCTGATCTTCCTCGAATCCCATGCTCCACACGCGGTCCAAGTCGTAGTTGGAGTAGGCGCGGAAGGCGACCATCGTCTCGGTACGGGCTACACCAGGAACTTGGGCTATCTTCTCCGGGACTATTTCGGCGAGCCGCTCGAAGTCCGGGATGCGGACCATGACCACGAGGTCGTAGGGACCCGTGACGGAGTACGCTTCGGTGACGCCGTCTATGGCGAGCATGGCCTGCGCGGCCTCCCCGACCCGCTCGTTCTCGGTGGTGACGAGCACGACCGCCGTTACCAAATCCGTCTCCTAGAGTCCAAAGGTCAGGGTCCCGGTGTAGGTGTTGTTGTCGAGGAATTCCTCGTACTCGACGGGACCGGCTTCTATGGTGATCTCCGCCGATTCCTCCAACTCGCCGGGGCTGAACTCGGTCATCTCCACAGTAGCGGTGCCGCTGGGATCTATCTTCTCTATGGTCTTGGTCTGGGACTGGCGCTCGACCTTCGTGTTGAGGATGACCTCGACCGGGACGGCGGTCTCGGGTGTCTCGCCGCCGTTGGTGATCGTAATGGTGAAGCTCGGCGTATCCGAGCCGGTCAGGACGACCTCTCCGCCCGGCGCGAGCGTCTGCCCCGCCACCTCCACGGACGTTATTTCGACGCCGTGCAGCGCGTTCGGGTCGCTCCGGGTGGGCGCGACACCGCCCTGTTGGGCCTGCTCGAAACCGATTTCGTCGTAGTCCATAAAGGGATCGAATTCATCCTGCTCCTCGAACTGTCCCGCCACCTCCTGCGCCTCCTGCGAGCCTGGCAAATAGTGGCTCTGGATGATGCCGTCGCTGGCCCGGTAATCCTCTATCGCCGCCGGCAGGTCCTCGCCGAAGCTTTTGGCGTCCCCGGAGAGCGAGTCTTCCAAATTCCTGGTGGCGTCGGCCCGAAGTCCCAGCGCGCTCACCAGATAGTGATGCACGCCCTCGAACTCCGGGGGGACCTCTTCGTTCTGGCGGGCCAGGTTGTAGAGACGCTCGGACTCGCTGGCGGCCTGCGCCAAGGAGTTCTTATCCACTTGCTTCGGATCGCCACCGGATCCCTTGAGGACCGACTGCAGTTGCTCGTTGCCGATGTTGGTGGAGTCGCCGAGCAGGCCGTCGGAGCTGGTCGCGTACTTCCTCACCTGAGTGGATTCCTGGTTCGAGACACAGCTTTGGGCCACGGTAAAGATAAAACCGAAGGCCAGGATCAGGACGATCACCGCCCCGATGAGCGTCAGCCAAGCCGGGAGAGCCCGCTCCTTGCGCCCTTTCGGAGTGCGCGAACCGCCGCCGGAGCGTCCGCTACGGGGCCGGGAGGCCGGGGCGGCCCTGTTGGATCTGCGCTCTGCCAATCGGAACTCCCTGCAAAACTTCTCGCTACCCGCGACGTGGGCGAGGGGGGACTCGAACCCCCACGTCCTTTCGGACACTAGGTCCTGAACCTAGCGCGTCTACCAATTCCGCCACTCGCCCGTAAAGTCCGCGTTTGACGCCGCTCGCCGGACTTCGCGGAATTGTACCAAGCCACGGACTGTAAGGCTAATATGCTGCGGGAGAATTGGCGCAGCGGGTAGGAAACTAGAGCCGGGGGCGCGTGACGCTAAAGATAGTTGGTTCAGAAACCCGCCAGACGCTAGCGGGTTTCGAGGATTGGTTGGACTGATTACTCGATCACGCGGAACGCGCCGGTACGCAAACCCCGATGCTCGCGCTCGGCGATCAAGCCATCGCCGCGCGGGACGATGTCTACCTGGGAGATACGTAGCAGGCCCCACCAGACGCCTCCGATCACCCATCCGACGGGCGGAGTGGTGACGCAGACGACCTGCGCTAGCACGGTCGGCCACGAGCCGCGACGATGCAGCGTCGCCACGGTGTCGGTGTTGCCCCATTGGTGGGGGACGACGAACTCACCATACTCGGCGTAGTAGCTGCGCTCCTCCCATCGCTGCACGGCTGCAACGAGACGCGAGTCCGGTGGTGAGAGCGGTTTTCCAGTCGGGTCCACGGCGGCACCGTACACACTTCCATCCGCAAACGCAACAACCCCTGCGAGTAGACTATACAATGGTTTGGAGGATGGTCGGAACACGCTACATCGAGGGTCAGGGACGCTACGCGCTGGCCGAGATGGTCGGACGCGGCGGCTTCGCCACCGTCTGGCGCGCCCGGTCCTCGGGGAGCTACCTCGGGCGCGGCGGGGACGTGGCTGTCAAGATCATCCCGGTCTACAGCACCGGCGAACGCTCCCGCGCCCTCCGCGAAGGCCAGATCGCCGAGGGCCTGAAACACAAGAACATCGTCCGCACCATCGAAGTAATCCCCGGCGAAACAGAGGTTTACCTGATAACCGAGTTCGTAGCCGGGATGCCCCTGGACGAAGCCGCCCGAGGCTTCACCGCCCGCGACATCGCCGCCGCCCTGGCCCAAATCCTTGAAGCCCTAGTCTACGCGCATGGGCAAGGCATCATCCACCGCGACATAAAACCCCAGAACGCCCTCGTCGACGAGCGCGGCAACGTCAAGCTCACGGACTTCGGTGTCGCTTACCGCGCCGGTGACACACGCCTGACGCGGGTTGGCTTCGCCGTTGGGACGCCGGGATATATAGCGCCGGAGATCATGGACGGCGCGGACCCGAGCGTCCTCACCGACATCTACGCCGTGGGTGCCACCGCACGCACCCTGCTTGCCCGCGTCCCGGACGAGCCGCCCACCCGCCTGCGGGAGTTCGTGGACCGGGCTACTTCACCAAACCCCGCCCATCGCCCGCCGAGCGCCTGGGCCGCCCTCAAGCTCCTCACCGGCCGCCGCGCCCCAACCGGCAAACCGAAGGGCCTCGCCGCCCGGAAGGCCGCCTCGGTCGAGAAGCGCGTCTCCGGGGATGGCGGCTTCGTGGATCACGCGCTGCGCCTCACCAATGGAGGGCTCGCGGCCTGGCTCGGTTTCGTGCTGGGCGACTCACTTATAGGCCAGAACGGCGCCGGGGCGCTGGGTATAGCGGCCGGCCTCGGGGTGGCGGGATACCTGCTACCGCGAGTGGCGGCGCTTTGCCTCGTGGTAGCTCTCGCGGTGGCGCTGTTGAAGAACAACGTGGGTCTGGGATTCGCGCTGCTCACGCCGCTTGTCGGCGGGGTTTATGTGGCGGGTGGCGGCTATTTGAACGCGGGTATCGGGAAGCTCCCACTCGGGCCGGTGCTGGCGGTT
>JACDDK010000131.1 GCA_013817025.1 Rubrobacter sp. | reverse complement strand
AGTCTTTATAGTCGCCACGCAAGAGCCGAACGGTTTCCAGTTCCCGGAGCCCACCCACGGCCCCGCGAACGCCGCAGCCTCGCTTTTCTCACTGCTTCCCTACGCAACGGTGGGAGAAGTCATCGAGGATCTCGCCGGTCCATCGCCCAAAAGCGGCGAGCCGCGAAAGGATAGCCACGTCGACGTAACACCCGCCGGCGACCGGCGCAGGATACACGGCGTCCCCGAAGGCTCTTTCCTGGCGGCGCAGACTCACTTGCCTAAAGAGCAGCTCGGCAAGCTCACCAAGAAAGACACCACCAAGTTCTTGAGGGTCTCCCGCGAACGTCCGGCGAACACGTTGCGCGGTGGGGAAGTGTTTTTCCATCCGACCGAAGACCGTTATCTGACGCCACGCGAGTACCTGCGGATACACGGCTACCCGGACGACTACCTGCTCAAAGGTCCGATCCGCGGTCGCTCCGGTAGTTACCGCAACCTCGACCAGCATCGTCAGATCGCCAACTCCGTGCCACCACCGGTCGCGCTGAGTATCGCAAAGGAGATCGAAAAGACTCTCGCGTGCCAAAAATCTTCGAGCTTTTCGGGCATCGCCTAGACGACGACTCGCCTGTGGAGCAGGATGTGGGCCGGGATATCCAGTTCTAGGAGGCGCGGTGTATCGTGTGAAAGCCCGTGGATTTTCTGGTAGCGAACCAAGCGTTAACAAGCGACAGCTAACATTTACGCTTGACCGTAGTAATGAGCCTTATTTCTCCGTTCGTGCATAAGGCGTTCTTTGTGAGAGTATTCGTTTATCAGGCGTCGCACCTCGTCCAGCTCCGCTATGTTCTGCAATACCACGGTATCCTCGCCGGTATAGTCGGGATGCTTTACCTCGACTGTTACATCCCCCATGTCCTCATGCTCTTCCTTACTCGCCCAACTCATCAAGCTCGCACCCAATTGAGTCATTATGTCCCGGCGTAAGCTAACATTGGTCACTGCCCACAAAGGTATTTGATGAGAAGTTACAATGAAAGTACCTTCATTTACATACAGCATCTTGTTGGTCAGCCGATAACGTGTACTTTTCTTCTGTGTGGCTGACGCTCTCCTCCACATTGTCTTGAAGTCGAGAGATTCCTCATCTCTGATTACTTTTTCCTGATCTTCAGGTATCGCTCGTTGCGGCTGAGAAGGTACAGTAGCCTGCGAAGGAGTCGTGCCGCCCACACCCAAATCATAACCGCAATTGGAACAAAATCTTGCTTCGTCATCACGTTGCTGTGTCCCGCACCTAGTACAAAAAGGAGCCATTCACATCTCCAAAATTACACTCCATGTCTCCAGCATCCTACGGTATCCTGTATGTGAGAGCAAGAAAAAGGATCGGGCATAGTAGGTCCTCTAAACGTGGTGGTCGTGGTGAAGCTACCCGACAAGCTCCCCTTGAAAGCGGGCGAGGTCATCGCTCGAAACCTTGCCCCAGCGACAACGCGCCAGCATGACGAGCACGAGTCGTCCGAAGTCAATATTTTGTCTTTCTCGTATGGGGACGCTTATCGCACGGAACGCGGGGGTGTGGCGGAGTTGGGGCGTGGAGAGTTATTCTCCGGTCCCGTTCGACCGCCGGGTGCATCGTCGGAGCAGGGGTTTCAGGACATGATCCGAGCGCCCGTGGTTCCCCCAAAGTCCAGTCTCATCCGGGCTCTAGCGGTAAAGCGAGTGTCGAACAGCATAACCACGCCGTAGCCGGATCCTCTGTCCACCACTACTTTCCATCCGGTTTTTCGTACTTGTGTGCGTAGCCTGGGTGGCGCATAGTACAGGGAGTTGCTTTAGAGGAGATGGGAGCTGATCGCTGTGGATTTTACTTCGGGCCGGGGTGTACGGGAGGCGGGGCGGCGAGCGCGGGGCGCGGTCGAGGACGCGGTGGACGGTGGAGTAGAGCAGTTCGAGATCGACGCTCGGGACTTCCTCTCGGCCCGCGAACGCGGCGGGACCGCCGGTACGATCATCGAGCAACGTACCGTCTCGTTGCCGGAGGCCGCCGAAGTTCTGAATCGCAGCTTCCCGGCGCAAGGTTCGAGCGGCCAGTTCATAAACGCGATATCGCCGGTCGTGATCCCGAACCGCCAATCCCTCTTCTGGCGCCTGATGCCCATCGGGATGATGGTGGTGTTCGTCTTCCTGGGCGTCGTGGTGACGCTCGGGCTCGCCACCCTGGGAAGCGGGGTCGCGCTGGCGCTCTTCGGGCCGCACCTATGGGTGCTGCTCGTCCTTCTGGCCGTCGTGTCGTGGTGGCGTCAGAGCGTGGTCTCGGTGCCGGACGGCTGCCGGGCGGTCGTGACGCGCTTCGGACGGCTCGAAGAGATCGCCGAGTCCGGCCGCAAACTCCTCTTCAACCCGTGGAAGCAAGTCAGTTACATCGTCAACACGACCCGCGAATATCCATACAACGCCCCTATCCGGGAAGCTCCGACATCGGGGCGGGTCAATGCTTCGGTGGACTTGTTCTTGCAGTTTCGGATAGAGGACCCGGCGGAGTTCATCTTCACCGTGGGCGGAGTAAAGGGTTTCTCGGACAAGCTGGAGAACGCCATTAGCGAGGTGACGCGGGCCCTGATCTACGAGCAGCGCGCCGACGATATCTACGACCTCGTGGGCGAGAGCACCCAGAAGTTCGTCGATTCCCTGAACGATCAGTTCCTGCCCGCCGTGCGCTTCACCAACGCGAACATCACGCACGCCGAACCGTCCAGCCGCGAGTACCGCATGGACCTCGCCGCCCCCGAGATGGTGCGCGTCGCCAAAGAAGCGTACACCTACCAGTACGAGTTGCGTCTGCGGAAGGAGCAGGACGAGGGTGATCTGAACAAGGAGATGGCCTCGTTGCGAGAGACTTTGTCGGCGATCAGCGCGGAGATAGCGACGTATCAAGCCCAGATCGACACGGCCCGCGAGCGCGAGACTAACCGCGCCAACGCCACGGCCCGCGAGCGCATGGTCGAGGCCGAGAGCACGGCGAACGCGAACGCGGCGTTGCTCGAAGCGCAGGCTTTGGATATCCGGGCGATGAGCAGCGCCGCCGCGCCGGAGATCCTGGAGTATCGGTTTCAACAAGACGTGTTGGAGCGGTTGGAGGCGGTGGCGGACCGGCTGCCGCAGGTCGTCCAGATCGGGGCGGTGGACGGTGACGACGCAGTGGACTTCTTGAAGATAGCGCGGCGCATGATCGGCTCCGGTGACGACGCCCTTTTCACGCCCGAGGACATGCAAGCCATCCGCGACCGCATGACCGAGATACAGCGCCGTATCGGGGAACGCGCCCGCGAGATCGAGATCCTATCCGTTGCGCGTACCGCCAAGCCCGAGGACGAGATGCAGGCGCAACCCGCCGCCGAAGAAGCGACGGCGGATAGGATCGAGGAGATCCGGCAATCCGTCACCGACGAGGACATCAAGGAACGCGTCGAGCGCCTGGGCGGGTCACCGAACGGCAACCCGCCGCCGAACGACCGGCCCAATGGCGAAGAGGAAGCGAGATAATGGAGACTGCGGGAGCGATGGTTCAGCCACGAGGGCGCGAGTTCTCGAAGATAAAGGAAGTCGTCGCCGGATGGTCTTCGGTGCGACAGTTCTTGCGGGGTGGGGACGCGGGGCAGATAGTGCCGGTAGTCATCCTCAAGGAACGCCGCCGCTACGGCTGGCTCTTCCTGCTCAGCCTCTCCCTCTACCTGGTCGGGTTCGCGGTCTTCGCCGGTGGCGCTCTGGCCGTGTTCGCGGGCCTCGTGGCGTTCGTGGTTCTGGTGCTGGCGCTGTTGTGGCTGTGGCGCGGCGCTATAGTCGAGATAGAGCAGGGGACGACCGGCGTGTTGTCGCGCTACGGCAGGATAGACGGCACCCTCGCGCCGGGACGGCATTACCTGTGGTGGCCGTGGGAGAAGGTCGAGTTCGTGGTGGATACCGCTACGGAGATCCCGTACCTGGCCCCCGTCGCCGTCTGCCCCACGCAAGAGAACGTCCCCCTCAAGGCC
>JACDDK010000130.1 GCA_013817025.1 Rubrobacter sp. | reverse complement strand
CCGCCAGGGTATCTTCCAGGCACGATGACTACGAACGTAAGAAACCGGCTGCTCGGCATAGGTGTTGTGTGGGGTCTGCTGCTGACGGTCGTGCCAGCATTGGTCATGACGGACCCTTACCAGTTGAGTGGATTTCTCGTGGCGGCGCTCGTGTGCGGTGTTGTGAGTGGGGCGGTCGGGACCGTGATCTCGGGTCGGCGGGCGGCCCGGTACGTTTCCAGCAAGAACAACGCGGTGCTAAACGGCGTAAAGACCGGGTTCTTTCAGGGGCTTGTTGGTGGTTCCTTCGCGGCTTTGTTTATGTGGGCGCTTATGGCGGTTACGCTCTCGGGGTTCTCGATGGCTAACCCGGTCGATGCGTCGGTGCTGATGCGGCCTCGAATATTTTTAGGAAGTTTCTTTGTAGCGTTATCGGTGTTTTTGTACGTGCTGGTGGCCGGGCCGTTACTCGGGCCGGTCTTCGGCGTGTTGGTCAATCGCGCCGCCGCGGTGCGGAAAGGTGAGAGATGATCCTGTTGCGTCTGTTAGGTCTTGGAGCTATCTACGGGTTGGGTTTCGCGCTCGTGAAGACGTTGTTCCCCAGCCCGATCATACTGATGACCCTCTCCGGCGGGAGCAGCACCGAGGGCAACCTCACCTTCCTCGCCCTCGTCTACATGGGCGTCGGCCTGATCGCGGGCCTCGTCGCAACACCCATATTCGGCGTCTATCTCATGGCGCGCCGCCGCGCCGGCGGCGGCGAACAGACCGCCTCGTTCGCCCCGCGTTTCACCCTGAGCCTTTTCTTGTCGCTGTTCATGGGCGTCGTCTCTGGTGTCCTGACCATCGCCGCCTACGGTACCGGCCTACTCCCACCCGGCGGCGTTCTAGACCCGTTGGAGCTAGTCCGCAACTCCAACTTCTCGCCCGGCACACCGCTCCTCTACGCCTGGACCATAGCCCGCGACCTGCTCCCCGCTGGCCTGGTCGGCCTGTTCCTCGCTCCCATCGGCGGCGGCCTGCTCGCCCGTCTGCGCGGCGTGGATGGTCCGCCCGTCCAGCGGAGCTACGAGGAGTTCGAAGGGTAACAGGCAACAGGCTTCGGATAAAATTCGATTGGCGTGTATATCGATTGATGTGAAGCCGTTGTGAGCTAGGCGGCATTTTGCGATGTGGAAAGATGGATAGATGCTTTCTTTCGGCATCCCCAAAGCGCACGGGTTCTAGCTAATCCTGCGAGGTGTCGGACCTGAACCTAAAGAATACTTACGAGCGAGGAGAGTTTGCAGTCCGCGAGGGCGTAGTCTTTGTCCCGGCGGTTTGAATTTACGCGGTATTCGAGACAGTTGCCCTGGCAGTCTTCTTTGCCGCACGGCACCTCGACGGTGCCGAGGTCCTCGACGATGCGTACCACGGGGTCGAGGTCGTCGCCGGGCGTCGCGTCCTTGTGGCGTGCGAACTCGCCCTCCTCGAAGTATTGCCGCCCGTAGCGAAAGACCACCATGCCCAAATTGTACACTCGTTTGACCGAGGTCACATCGCGGTTCTCCACTACGGACGCTCCCGCCGGCCCTTCGACCCCTACTTGATAGCGGCGTTTCGCTCGTCCACGGAGCGGAGGGTGGCGTAGTCGAGTTCCTGAAGTGCTGTGGAGTAACTCATTCCGGAGGCTTGCAGGAGGTCGAGGGTTGTCGACCGGATCTGGCCGACGAGCATGTTGGTTTCGAGATCGTTTCGGTCGTGGAGCACGACGGTGGCGTCCCCGGCGGCTTTAAGGGCGAAGTCGTGGGTGCCGAGTGGGTGATCCGGATCCTGAAGGTAGGAGCCCAGCGCCTCGACCGCTTGGGCCAGTTCGAGGACGCTCTCGGCGAGTTGATCCGGGTGCGGGCCGCCGACCCGGATCAGGGCGGCGGCGGCGCGAGCCAGCCCCCGCGAGTCGCGGACGGCTATGTCGAGGTGATCCGCCGCCTGGGCGTAGAACCCGAGATGACCGAGCGCCCGCCTCCGCGGCGGGGAGAGGCGCACGGTCCCGTATCCGGCGTCGAGCGCCTCCCGGAAACCGCTGACCCGAGCGTCCATCCGAGCCGCCTTGCGTAGAGCTTCTTCGGCCTGTTCGAGGTCGTCTGTGTACAGCGCCTCGTAGACTTCCTCCAACACGCCCACGAACTCGCCGAAGATCGGGTGCGCCGCGTTCTTGACCGTCTGGCTGGGGTTGTTTGGGATGATCGCCCGAAGGACCAACGCGATCCCACTGCCCACCAACGCCTCGACGAAACGCTCGCCCGACATACCGGAGCTTGGAGAGGCGAGTATTACCATCAAGAGCGCCGAAACTCCGGCCTCGGTGATTGACAAGGCCCCGCCGCCGAAGAACGTTACTATCGCTGTAGCCAGACAGACCACGAGTGCTATCTGCCACGCGCCGGAACCTATGAAGGATATTAAAAGGTCGGCCACTGTGAGCCCGCAGGCCACGCCGAAGACCAATTCCACCGCCTGCCTTCCCTCCTTGCCGGTCGTAACCGCCAGCGAGATGAGCGCCGCTATCGACGCGAAGGCCGGCTGTTCGTGACCTAGCAGGGAAGAGGCGATCCAGTAAGCGACACCCGCCGCCAACGCCTTCTGGGCGATCTGACCTCCCCCACCCCAGAGACGACCGAACGCCTCCTCGAACCGTCGCAGAAAACCCGGCGTCCAACCAAACATCCGCTCCCTCATATGCGCCCTCGTCATCAAGCCCCGCACCTCCTCTCGAAGATCTTCTCTTCGACAAACCAACTCTTTACTATATGCGTTTTGCATATACATCAGAGTCTATCGAGATCATGGTGATAGGCAAGAGCTTCGAGTGTAATAGGATCACATGTTATCAAACCGTTACTAACGAGTTACAAACCTGCAATGTTGTTGTTGCCGAGGCGTGGGTGGTTGCACGAAACTATGCTATTCGAGCGCCTGATTTCGGCGCGGCGTTCTCGTTGTCGAGGATGGCGAGCATCTCGGTGGCGGTGTCTTCGTCCGTGATCAGGACGTTTAGCAGCCCCGCTCGAACCGCTCCGATGTTCGGCAACGCTTTGTTCGGCCCGCCACTCACGCCAACACGGTTGGGGATCTTCTTCAGCCAAAGGCATCGGAAGAAATGATACGTCCAAAGAGTCGGCGGCGGCCAGCGTCTAGAACCTTCATGGATTCCGGTCCCGGATTTCGGGTGCATAATAGACGCACAGGAGAAATATCCGGGGTTGGAAACATCAACTGACCAGACCGAGATCGGAAGCGAGGCGTGAATATGGTGGAGAAAGAAGCGACGGTGAAGGCGGCGGAGGGGCTGCACGCCCGTCCGGCGGCGCGGTTCGTGAAGGCGGCCAAAGCCTACTCCTCGGACATCCGGGTTATAAAGGGCGACACCGAGGCCAACGCCAAAAGCTCGCTGAACCTGATGACTCTTGGAGCCAAGCAAAACGACAAGCTCCTAATCCGGGCCACGGGCGCCGACGAGGAGGAGGCGGTCGAAGCCCTGGCCGCCCTGATCGCGCGGGGCGAATAACCATGGACGTACAGGCCAGGCTCACAGGCGTCGCGGCCTCCGAGGGGGTGGCCGTGGGCCCGGTCTTCGTCCACGGCCCCAAGGAGTTCAAGCCCGAGCGTCGCGCCATCCCCGAAGACGCCGTCGAGGAGGAGATCTCGCGCTTCGAGCAAGCGGTCCAGGCCGTGGTCCCGCAACTTGGGGAAACCGCCGAGAAGCTGCGCGAAGCCGGCAACGAGAACGAAGCGGCCATCTTCGACGCGCACATCGAACTAGCCCAGGACCCGGAGCTCGCGAGCGGCGTCGCCGAGCGCGTAAAGAACCTCGAAAGCCCCGAGGCCGCCGTATTGGCCGTGGGCGAGGAGTACGCCGGGATGTTCGCCGGCATGGAGGACTCCTACATGGCCGCCCGCGCCGACGACGTGCGCGACGTGGCGCGCCGGATAGCCGCCGAGATCATGGGCGACGCCTCCCCCGGCCTCGAAGCCCTCCAAAAGCCGTCCATCGTCCTGGCCCACGCCCTAGCCCC
>JACDDK010000129.1 GCA_013817025.1 Rubrobacter sp. | reverse complement strand
CCGCCGAGAAGCCTGGTCCCATCGCCGAGAGCACGCCGAGGTCGCCCGGCGCGTATTCGCCGCCCGACAAGAAGCGATCCAGGATAAAAAGCACCGTTACGCTGGACATGTTGCCGTAGTCGCGCAACACGGAGCGCGAGAAGGTCAGGCCGCCGGACTCCATGCCGAGCACTTCCTCGAAAGCATCCAGGACCTTCGCCCCGCCGGGGTGCAACACGAAGTGCTTCAGGTCGTCGTAGTCGAGGTCCAGCGAGGCGCAGGCGAGAGCGAGGTCGTCGCGGAGCTTCTCGCGCACTATCTTGGGGACGCTCTTTGAGAGTTGGACTTTCAGGCCGGTCTCGACTACTTCCCAGCCCATTACATCTTCGGTGTTGGGCCAGGTGGTGCTGTGACCGCCGATCACCTCCGGTCCTTCGCCGCTTCCTAGTACCACGGCGGCCGCGCCGTCGGCGAAGAGGCTGGTGGAGACCAGGTTGGCCTTCGAGCGGTCGTTGCGCTGGAAGGTCAGGCCGGAGAGTTCGACGCCGACCATCAGGACTTTTTGGTCCGGGTAGAGGCGGGCGTGTTCGGCGGCTCGGGCGAGGGTAGCGGCGCCGGCGGCGCAACCGAGGCCGAAGATGGGGATGCGGCGCGTGTGCTCGGAGAGGCCGAGGTGGAAGATGAGCTTCGAGTCCAGAGAAGGCGTCGCTATGCCGGTGGTGGAGAAGAAGAAGATAGCCCCGATCTCCCCCGCCTCCACACCGGCTTTGTCCATCGCCCGCCGCGCACTCTTCTCCGTAAGCTCCAAAGCGTGCTCGACGTACAGAGCGTTCTTCTCCGGGAAGGTGTGATCCACCTCGAACCACTCAATGGGAACGCAGAAATGCCGGTTCTCGACCTGCACGTTGTCGAAGATCGGGGCCAGCCGATCCATATCCCGGTAAACCTCCCCGAACATCCCCCGGGCGAAGCCCTTGACCTCGGCCTGCCCCACCCGGTGCGGCGGCAAGGCCGTAGCCACGGAGAGAACCTTTGGCGAAGCCCCGATCAAGCGCGCCCCCCGGAATTCCTGGTCTCGAAGCCGGGGGCCGTCGCGGGCTCGTGGTCCGGCTCCGGCGTCGCGCAGGTGTTTCGGAACACGTACTGCGAGACACGCTTGCGCTGCCGGCTCGACCAGTCGATGCTCGGGCGGCGCTGCTCCTTCGGCACGTATCCCAACCGGTATACGGCCATAAGTTCCAGATCTTCCGGGACCTCGAAGAGCCTTTCGAGCTTCCGCCAGTTCTCCGGTATCTCCATCGGCGTCGAGATGAACTGAATGCCCATGCCCAAAGCCGTGGTCGTCAGCCAGATGTTCTCCATAGCCGCGCCCATCCCGAACATCGAATAGAAGCCCGAAAGCTCACCGGGCCGGTACTCGGTCTTGTCCAGCATCACCGCCAGCACCAGCGGCGAGCCCGCGACGAGCTTTCGATTGTCCTCGCCCAGAGTCTTCGGGACGCCGAAACGGTTCATTATGGCCTGCCCGGTGCCGGAGAAGACTTGCTTGGTGAACGGCTTGACGACGGCGGGGAGTTGGTCGAAGTAGATACCGTCGCGGCGTTTCTCCATCTCGGCCTCGGAGAACCGGAAGTACGGGCGGTAGCGTTTCCAGAACGTGCCCTCTTCGAGAAGTTGCGTCATGCTCTGGCCGCTGATCTCAGCCACCCGCTCGATGGTGTTTTTGTCGTCCACGAGCACGAAGCGCCACGGCTGGCTGTTGAAGTGCGACGGGGCCATCCCCGCGACCTCGACCAGCAGCCGCTGATGCTCGGGCGTGACGGGGTCGGGCAGGAACGGGCCGTTCGTGGTCTTGCGTTTTCTCAGAACGTCCAGGAAATCCAATTAACGCGCCTCCTGAAATATGGATACGAAACCGGCCAGGTAGAGGATCAAGGCGCTACTCGCCAACGCCGCATGCCCCGCCGTCCCCGCCCGCACCCGAGGCAACACCGCGAACAACGCCAACACCGGCAACAAGACCCAGCGGTAAGGCGCTCCAATCAGAAACCCCGCGCCGACGGCGATAGCCGCCGATACGAACACGGCAAAGAACAGCGCGTGGTGCAGCCAGCGGAAAGGCTTCGTGTCCACTATTCGCAACTGCACCAGTATCCCGAGCGCAAAGTTCGCTAGAAACAGAATCGTTGCGACGAAAAAGATCACGTTCGACAGGGCGTGCTCCTCTCGATCATTCGCCCCGGTTATAGCACAGGGCGGCACCACGAACGTGCGTCTCGCCACACCACCGAAGCGAGCCTCAACCTGGCCGGGGGACAGCCGATGGGTAGCAGCCGGTCGCCGCCCCGAGCGCGTTCACGGCGAGGGCTACAGTACGGGAATCGTGCAAGACCTCCGAGTGCGGGATCTCCTGTTTCAACCATCGAATTGGAAGCACCCGAACACCCTTGACGAACACTCGCCCCTCGACGAACGCCTCGCTAAAGCAGAGAACGGGCGTAACCTCCGCACCCACAATATCCTTCAGCCGATAACATCCTCTCCACGTCTGCGAGACGAAATCCTTGTCCGGCGGACGTCCGTTGAGGAGTAGCTGGTTGCCCCGGGCGGTGACCTTGCCCTTGTGGCTCTTGGTCTCGATACCGAAGAACCCGCGAGGCCCGAGGACGACGTGATCCACGTTGCCCACTTTCGGCAGCGCAACGTCGTGAAAGACATAAAAGCCGTGCGTTACGAGCTCGTCGAGCACAGCCCCGACTTTTTCTTCCGCCGTGCCACCAGCGATCCAGGTACGCTCCGCAGCCCGGATCCTCTCCTGCGCGTGGGCCTCGGCACCCTTCCATCCAACGGCCCCCGCACCAATCTCCGCGAGCGTCCACAGCGCCGCTCGCTTGCGCCCCTCGGCCTTCGCGTGCTGACCCGCGACCCGCTTCTCCCGTGCTTCATCGTGTGTCGTAGGCGTCGCAGTACGATATTCGGATGCTGGCGAAGCTTCCGCGACCCTCGTCCGCGCAATGGGGCTCGGCACTTTCTCCGGGATGCTGCCTTCCGATCGATCTTCCGGGCTCGCAGCCCAGATGCGCACGTCCTCCAACCCTGCTTCGGTGAGCGAGGTAAACCCTCCAGTAAGCGCGAATCGGTGGAAACCCAGTGTGGGATGCGGCCCTTTGTACGGGAATTTGTACAACACGGGCGCGGAGAAGACCCGCACGTCTCCCAGCGAAATCCCCAAGACAGCCGCCTTCCCCGACCAGCGCACCTCTCTATACGGGGCGCGGGCCTCGGACGCGGCGACAGCCTCGCCCACGAAGCCCTCGCCGGACATGTAGAGTAGGATTTGATCACCTGAGCGGACCTTGCGTATCTGGGTCCGAGTGGATGAGACCCAAAAATCTCCGGTACGACGAAGGCTCTCGTAGTTCTCACGAGCATTCTCGCCCACGAACGCCGCCATCCAACATCCCATCTCGCCTCCTCAGTCCGACAACCTACTATGCTAGTTGTCGGACGAAGTGTCCGAAGGCTTTAACGGAAGCCGGTTCGAGGCCGTGATGCTAAGATTCGGGTAGTTTGTAGGATTCCATCAAATTTACAGGGGGCGATATGCAAAACGGACGCCCGGAGGCTTATATAACGGGGGTTGGGGTGGTCAGCCCGGTGGGCGTTGGCCGAGAGGACTTCTGGAAGGCGCTTCTCGCGGGCGAGAGCGGCATGGCCCCCATTTCGCTCTTCGACGCCAGCGCCCACGACGTCCGCATCGCCGCCGAGTGCTCGGCCTTCGAGCCGAAAGACTTTATGGACCGCAAGGTCGTCCAACGCACCGACCGCTTCGCTCAGATGGGGCTCGCCGCCTCGAAGCTCGCGCTGGAGGATGCACGGGTCTGGGACGTGCTCAACGCCCATCCCGAGCGGGTCGGCTTGATCCTCGGCAGCGGCCTCGGCGGTGTGGCGAGCATGGAGGAGACCCAGTGGACCATAGACAACAAGGGACCGAACCGGGTCAACCCGTTCGCGGTCACCAAGATCATGGCTAACGCCGGGGCCGCTCACGTCGGCATCCAACTC
>JACDDK010000128.1 GCA_013817025.1 Rubrobacter sp. | reverse complement strand
CGCCCCGCCGAACAGCGCCGCGAGGAGGCCCGTGGAGCCTGAATCCCTCGCCGCCGAGGCCGCCGCCGCACTCCTGAAACGCTTCGAGCCCGTCGTCCGCTCGACGCGCGGGGACCGCTTTTTCCCGATGGACGTGGAACCTTACGTGCGCGAATGCGGCCTGTGGGTCCAGGAGCCCGAGAGCGAGGCGGTCTGCGAGATCCCGTGCGGCAAGCTGACCCTGGACCGGCTCGCCCAACAGCCCCGCGACCGCTTCGGGGCCGTCCACTTCCTGAAGTTCGCCGAGCCCCGCGAGGTGGAGGCTTCGGAAGACGCGAGCCATAAACCGGGCCGCAGGCTCGCCGCTCTCAAGAAGATTGCGGGGCCTCGGGACGTGTTTCGGGTCGGGCGGGGGCGGTTGGCGCGGGTCGGGTATACGTCGCGGTTCGCGGATGCGCTGTACTCTATCGCGCTGCTGGCGCGGGGTCGGGTGCCGGGGGAGGCTGCGGCCGCGGCGGCTGTCTCCTACAAGCGGATTTTGGCCCAGCGCGAGCACTACCGCTACCACGGGCGGGCGCTTCGGCAGGATGGTTGGTTGGTGTTGCAGTACTGGTTGTTCTACCCGTTCAACGACTGGCGCTCGGGTTTTTTCGGGGCCAACGACCACGAGGCGGACTGGGAGAAAGTCTTCGTGTTCCTCTCCGAGTCCGGGGACAGCGAGGTGCATCCCGAGTGGGTGGCCTACGCCTCCCACAACTACACCGGGGACAATTTGCGCCGCCGGTGGGACGATCCGGAGCTAGAGAAAGTGGGGGAGCACCCCGTGATCTTCGTCGCCGCCGGCTCCCACGCCAGCTACTTCGCGCCCGGTGAATACCTGACCGAACTAAAACTCCCTCTTCCCCGACTCCTGGCCCGGATGACGGAATCCGTCCGAGCCTTCTGGCGTAAGACGCTCCGCCAATACTCAGGCGGCGTAAACGGACCCCAGCCAGAAGACGAAACAGGCTACTTCAACATCCCGTTCGTAGACTACGCCCGTGGCGACGGACTGAGCATCGGGCCGGGAGGGGGGAAGCAGTGGGACCCTCCGCGCCTGATGCAAGACCCGGCGCCGGCTTGGGTGTCGGGCTACCGGGGGCTGTGGGGCCTCTACGCCCGCGACCCCTTCGAGGGCGAGGACGCTCCCGCCGGACCCATGTACAACCGCGACAAGAGCGTGAGCCGCACCTGGTACGATCCCGTCGGGTGGGCAGGCCTCGACAAAGTGCCGCCTCCAACCGAAGAGTTGGACACGATCTTCGAACACCGCACGGCGGTCGAAGCGCGGTGCGTGGCGCTCAGGGAGGACATAGAGGCGAAGAGCCACCGGCTCAGGGGACTCGGCGTGGAGGTCGCCGCTATGCGGGGCAAGTCCCATCTGAGTGAGCCGTACACAGCCCGCCGGGCGGAGCTCGAGAAGTTATCGGAAGAAGTAGCGCGGTTGCGGGCGAGCTCGGCGTCCGACGAGGCCGTCTCTAGGTCTTTGGAGAGCTACGCCTCGCGGTTGCGGGCCGGGGAGAGGGACCCGGCGCGGGCGCACATTTCGCGTCCGCACCAGCCTGCCTCGGACGCCGAGCTACGCACCAGCCGGGTGGCCGAGTTGTGGGCCGCCGTGAGCGTGAGCTTGATGATGATAGCGCTCGTCGCCATCGCGGCTTTTCGGGTGGAGCATTTGACCTCGGCGCTGGTCGCGAGCATCGCCCTGTTCGCTTTCGTCGAGGCGAGCTTCCGGGGGCGGCTCGTCAACCTGGTCAGCAGCGTTAACATCGGGCTGGGAGTGGTTGCCGCCCTCGTCATCCTGTATGAGTTCTTCTGGGAGATCGTCATAGCCGCCGTAGTCGTAGTCGGCCTCTACGTCCTGTGGGACAACCTGCGCGAGTTCCGACGGTGAGTGAGCCGCACGCCGGGTTAGTCCCCTAGCTTCGGTTTCAACTCTTTCGAGAGCGCCGTCATGCGGTCGCGGTTGACGCCCATGTCCGAGCTTCCCAACCGCGAGGCCGACCGGAAGTGTACGAGCTTCTCCTTCTCGTCGAGGGTGAACTCCACGTCGTCGACGAAGCGGAAGACGCGCGAGGTAAACGCGGCCCGCAGGTAGCCGTCGCCCCGATGTGTGATCCCAGCCCGCTCCGATCCCTCGACAGCGGTTGCGATAGTCTCCATCGCCTCTTCCGAGTTCCCCGAATAGGCGATGGGCTCCATGCGATGCCTGACGTTCGCGTCCGCTCGCGTGGAGACGCAATTGGGGGTGCTCGGGCAGGGCTTGAGTTGCTCATCCTCGACGCCGAGGTCTTTTGGCGGAGTCCCGCCGCAGCCCGCGAGGAGCGAAATCGCGAATAGCAGGGAGCAGAACGATATCCGTCTCTCGTAGACGAGTTTCGGCATTCCCCGAGCGTACCATGCGCGGGTGGCGCGGCGTGTAAGCGTTGCGGCGGCGGGGTGAGGGCGGGATAATGCTAAGGTTGGCGAGGATATCGGATGGTTGATAGGGGGATCATGGCGCACACGATCAGGGTTGTGGTAGCGAAAGTCGGCCTCGACGGACACGACCGGGGGGCCAAGATCATCGCCCGCGCCCTGCGCGACGCCGGGATGGAGGTCATCTACACCGGCCTGCACCAGACCCCCGAACAAGTAGTCGAAGCCTCCATCCAGGAGGACGTGGACGCCATAGGAATCTCCATCCTCTCCGGCGCTCACATGACTCTGGTGCCAAAAATAATGGACCTGCTCAAAGAGAACGAAGCCGAAGATATCCTGGTCTTCGTCGGTGGCACAATCCCGAAACAAGACATTCAGAAACTAAAAGAACTAGGCGTAGGCGAAGTCTTTACTCCCGGAACGCCGACAAAGAAAGCTGTAGAGTACGTCGAGCAGGCCGTACCCGCGAATTAGGCTTCAGGCAACAACGAAAATCTCAAAGGGAGACCATCTTGGATTACGTAAAAGTCGAGCGCCTGGACAATGGCGTAGCCGTTCTTACCATCGACCGGCAGGATAAATTGAATGCTCTGGACCCGCAGGTGGTAGAGGAGATCGGGCAGAATCTTCTGGAGCTTCAGTCGGAGGGGCCGCACGCGATCATCATCACCGGGGCCGGAGAGCGGGCTTTCGTCGCCGGGGCGGACATCACGGCGATGAGGGGCATGGATGCTTTGGAGGCCAAGCGTTTCGCGGAGATAGGACACGCCGCCATGGCTCTGCTCGACCGGAGCCCGGTGCCGACGATAGCCGCCATCAACGGGTTCGCGCTGGGTGGTGGGTTGGAGATCGCGCTTGCCTGCGACATCCGCATCGCCGCCGAGAACGCCAGCTTCGGCTTCCCGGAGGTGTCTCTAGGCATTCTGCCGGGCATGGGCGGGACGCAGCGGGCACCCCGGATCGTGGGACCGGCGATAGCGAAGGAGTTGATCTTTACGGGCCGGCGCATCAAGGTGGAGGAGGCGCGCCTGATCGGTCTGGTCAACCACGTCGTCCCCGAGGGCGACGCCCTCAAAGCCGCCAAAGAGATGGCCGCCCAGATAGCCGCCAACGGTCCTATCGCCGTCCAGCACGCCAAAGCCGCCGCCAACCGCGCCCTAGACGTGGATATCATCAGCGGCCTCGAATACGAAGCCGACCAGTTCGCTCTGCTCTTCGCTACCGAGGACGCCAAAGAAGGCATGGGCGCGTTCGTCGAGAAGCGCAAAGCCGAGTTCAAGGGGCGGTAATAGTCCACGAGACTACCTTGCGCGTGCGGTATTCGGAGACGGATGCGCAGGGAATCGCCAACAACGCCAACTACCTCTCGTACTTCGAGATCGGGCGCGTGGAATGGCTGCGCGCCGCTGGTTTTTCGTACAAGAAATTAGAGGACGACGGCTACGGTTTCGTCGTAGTGGAGGCGCACCTGTTCTACAAAAAGGCCGCCCGCTTCGATGATGAGTTGAAGATCCGCATCGAGCTGACGGACCTCGGGCACGCTTCGTTGAGCTTCGCCTACACGCTGTCGCGGGGCTTGGAGGTTATCGCCACGGGGTCTACGCGGCACGGGTGCGTGGAGGTTTCGACGGGTAGGCCGGTACGGGTTC
>JACDDK010000127.1 GCA_013817025.1 Rubrobacter sp. | reverse complement strand
GGGGCAATCATCGTGGCTCTTCCGGTGGTGGTCACCTATGTGCTCCTTCAGCGGCACTTCATCCGCGGCATGCTCACCGGCGCGGTGAAAGGCTAGACGCCCGTGGCCTACGTCAGATTCGTCGAGGCTACAAAACGCTACGGCGATGTGGCGGCATTGGAGGGTCTGAATCTCACCGTTGAGGATGGCGAGCTGGTGGTCTTCGTCGGGCCGTCGGGTTCGGGAAAGACGACCGCGCTGCGGCTCCTCGCCGGGCTCGAGTCCATTAGCTCGGGCCACATCTACATCGGGGACAAGCAGGTCGACGACATCCCGCCACGCGAGCGCGACATCGCCATGGTGTTCCAGGACTACGCGCTCTATCCGCAGATGACCGTGTACAAGAACCTGGCGTTCGGCCTGCGTATGCGTAAGGTGCCCGGCCCCGAGATCGACAAACAGGTGCGGGATGCGGCCCGCATCCTGGGGCTCGAGGCCATGCTCGAGCGCCGGCCCCGGCAGCTCTCGGGCGGACAGCGCCAGCGGGTCGCACTCGGACGCGCCCTGGTCCGCAGCCCCCAGGTGTTTCTCATGGACGAGCCGCTCTCGAACCTCGACGCCAAGCTGCGCGTGCAAACGCGCGTAGAGATTGCCCGGATCCAGCGCGAGTTCGGAACCACCACGGTCTACGTCACACATGATCAGACCGAAGCGATGACCCTCGGACAGCGAGTTGCTGTGATGAAAGACGGCGCCCTGCAGCAGTTCGACACACCCAAGACGCTCTACGATCGTCCCGCGAATCTGTTCGTCGCCGGGTTCATCGGTTCACCCGCGATGAACCTGACCGAGGCGTCGCTCGACCGGGAGGGCGGTTCGCTCGTGGCTCGCTTCGGAGACCACCGATTGCGAATAGGCGACGACACCCTTGCGAGACGGCCCGAACTCCACCGTTTCGAAGGCCGCAAGGTTGTCATCGGTATTCGCCCGGAGGGGTTCGAAGACGCAAGCATCGTGCCGGAAGCGCCTCCGGACCGGCGGCTCTCTGTGGTTGTCGATCTGCGCGAGGACATGGGGTCTGACGTCTACGCCTACTTCTCAGGTCTGCCTGCTTTCACGCCCGAGGCGACCGGAAAGCCAGACGATCCCGCTGATCCAACCACCCGGTCACCGGACACGGCCACATTCATCGCCCGCTTGAGTCCTCAGACTCATGTACGCGAAGGAACACACGCGGAGTTGCTGGTCGACGAGGAGGCGATTCACTTCTTCAACCCCGAGACGGGGCTTGGAGTCAACGGCGGACGCATCCGGTAAGCTCGCGTGACCCATCAACAGGGCAAATCCGCAGGGCAACGTCGCTACCTTTTGGTAAGAACGTCGGGAGCACCGTCAGCCGGTCGCCAGCATCTGGATCAGCATCTCGGTGAAACGCTCTTTGTCGGCTCGCAGGACGATCTCCGCGTTCGGGGGCTGATCGGTGAAGCCCATTAGATCGACGGAGCTGTAGCCGCGCGTCAACTCCCCCGCGCATTCAACGTCGACGAAGTAGCGGCCGGAAGCCGCAATGACGCTAGGGTCGATCGCCATCGCCATCATGAGCGAGTCGGGATGACTCACGCCGTCCACACCGGGCCCCTTGGGATGCTCACGCATGAAGTCCCAGGCGCTGCGGTTCACCGCAAAGTAGAACCGGCTCAACATGCTGTCCATCTCGACGACCGGAGCGAGCTCCTCGGCCAGAAGAGTCCCGTCCCGTACGCATACATCCCAGGGCACGATCACGGCCTCGAAGCGGCCCCTCAACACGGCATGGGCGGCCTCTGGGTCGACGTAGAAGTTGAACTCAGCGGCAGGCGTGATGTTCCCCAGCGAGTTATTCGCTCCCCCCATGATCCACAAGCGGGCAACCTTCCGTCCCAACTCGGGATCGATCGACAACGCCCGAGCGATGTTCGTGAGTGGTCCCTGAGCGATGATTTCGAGATCGTCCGGGTAGCGGTTAGCGCATTCCACAATCGCGTCGACCGCATGCTCTCTTTGTGCCTGCTTGGACGGCGGAGGAAAAGTCGACTCGCCCATCCCGTCGCTTCCGTGAACGTAATGAGCGGTGACAAGCGGCCGGCTCAGTGGCTCGTCGCAGCCCGCAAACACGGGAATCTCAGACCTTCCGGCAACCTCCACGGTGAGGAGCGCATTGGTGACCGCTTGCTCCAGGTAGACGTTGCCCGCCACCACGGTGACGGCTTCGAGGGTTACGCCGGGCCACCTCAAAGCGAACAACAGCGAAGTGACGTCGTCTCCGGCGGTGTCGGTGTCGATCAAGAACCTTGTCACCGGTCAGCTTTTGCGTCGAGAGCGCGCAGAAAGCGGGCGGACGAGCTTCCCAAACCGTGCTCCTCCGCGAGTGCCCGAACCCGTTTTTCGTCCCGCGCACCGCCCTGGGTCTGTTCGAGCTCGGCGTCGGACACCAACGCAACAACCGTCTTCATGGCCTCGAGGTAGCCGCGCGCCTGTGCGAACGCCTCCGCCTGCTTGGGCGGCAGCGCCTCGAGATGGTCCAGGATGCCGCCGATGGATCCCCACTCGTTGAGCAGCTTTACCGCTCGCACGGGACCGATCCCCGCTACGCCGGGCAGGCCGTCGGAGCTGTCACCCCTCAATGTGGCGAAAGCCGGATACAGCGACGGCCTGACTCCGTACTTGGCCTCGACTGCCGCTTCATCAAAACGCGTTGGGTCGCTGAGTCCTTTGACCGGGAACAACACATCTACCTGGGGGTCCTTCACCAGCGCCAACAGGTCACGGTCCCCCGTCACAACCGACGCTCGCGCGTCATCCTCGAGCCGAGCAACGAGCGTGGCGATGGCATCGTCGGCCTCCAGGCCCGGCGCCTCGGCCCTCTTGACACCTGCGGCGTCGAGCACCTCGGCGATGACGTCGAACTGGGGGGGCAGCTCAGGCGGATCATCAGGGCGCTGGGCCTTGTATCCAGGGTAGGCGTCCACCCGGACCTTGGGTCTCCAATCCGCGTCGAACACGGCCACGACCTCGGCGCCGCGATGGTCCGTCACCAACCGCGCCGTCATGTCCAGAAACCCGCGCACCGCATTGACCGGACGGCCCTGCGGATCGGTGACCGTGGTCGGGAGGGCGAAGAACGCCCGGTAGACGAGGCTCGGCGCGTCGAGCAACAGCCGGGCAGGTGAAGGATACGAATTACCCACACTCACCACCCGCTCGGCGCGCCCATTCAGAGGCTGGTGCCGCCCTGGACGCTGGCGTCGCTTCCGGGCAGGAGCACTAGGACTCTAGGTTCGACATCACATGCTTGACGCGGGTGTAGTCCTCGAAGCCGTACATGGAGAGATCCTTGCCGTATCCGGACTTCTTGAAGCCGCCGTGAGGCATCTCCGCCACGAGCGGGATGTGCGTGTTGATCCACACGCATCCGAAATCTAGCCCCTTGGCCATTCGCAATGCTCGTCCGTGGTCCTTGGTCCACACACTCGAAGCGAGACCGTAATCGACATCGTTCGCCCATTTGAGCGCCTTCTCTTCGTCATCAAAGCGCTGCACCGTGATCACCGGACCGAAGATCTCGTCCTGGATCATCTCGTCGGTTTGCTCGAGCCCGGCAACGACGGTCGGCTCGTAGAAGTACCCCTTGCCCACATCGGCCCGCCGGCCCCCGGTGACGACCTCCGCGTGGGTCGGTGTCCGGTCCAGGAAACCCTCGACCCGTGCAAGTTGGTTGACGTTGTTCAGCGGCCCATAGGCGGTGTCCTCGTCGGCCGGGTCTCCGGTGGTGGTCCCTTTCGCCATCTGGCTGATCGAGCTGACGAAATCGTCGTAGACGGCCGGACCGGCCAGAACCCGTGTGGCCGCGGTGCAATCCTGGCCTGCGTTGAAGTAACCGGCTTCGGAGATTGCGGTTGCTGCGGCTTCGAGGTCGGCGTCGTCGAAGACGATGACCGGCGCCTTGCCGCCGAGCTCGAGGTGGACGCGCTTGAGATCGGCGGCAGCGGCCTCCGCAACCTGAGTCCCGGCCCTGACGCTGCCGGTAATCGATGCCATGTCGGGTAGGGGATGCGACACGAGCCCGGCGCCCGTCTCACGGTTGCCGCAGATAACGTTGAACACCC
>JACDDK010000126.1 GCA_013817025.1 Rubrobacter sp. | reverse complement strand
CTGCAATCCGGCGTTCTTCTGGAAGTCGCGGACGGCGCGGGCGGTGCGCCCGTCGAAGACACCGTTGACGGCGCCGGGGTCGAAACCGAGGTCGTTGAGCATCCGCTGAAGCTCCACCACGTCCGCGCCCCGAGACGGGTCGTGACGCAAATATAGAAGGCGTCCACCGGGTCGGTACGCGGCCTCCACGACCTCGCGCCAGGTTATGGGACCCACCAGCCCGTCAGCCAGCAGACCTAGGGATTGCTGGAAGGTCTTGACGGACCATTCGGTGCGCGGCCCGAAGACGCCGTCTATGCCGCGGTTGCCGAGGTCGAGGTTCATAGTCCCAAGACGGGTCTGCAAGTCCACGACCTCGCGGCCCCGGTCTCCTCTACGAAGCGTCCGCACGGCGGTTTAGCTCATCCTCCCTAGTCCTACAACGCGGAGCGCCGGGCGTATAGCGAGCCCGGCGCTCCGAAACACTTGGGTGATTTATTGCTCGTTCGGCGTTCTAGCCCTCGACGACCCCGAGGATATCGTCGGCGTCCAGGATCATGTACTCCACATCGTCCAGCTTGATCTCGGTCCCCGAGTACTTGGCGAAGACGATCCTGTCGCCCTCGCTAACACCGACCGGCACGCGCGAGCCGTTGTCGTCTAGCTTGCCCTCGCCGACCGAAACGACCTCGGCCATCTGCGGCTTCTCTTTGGCCGTATCGGGCAACACGATCCCCGAAGCCGTCTTCTCCTCGCGCTCGACCATCTTGACCAACGCACGACCACCTAGTGGCTTGAACTTCATTTCCGTACCTCCTCTAAATCTTGCATTACGTTCTTCTTGAGGCCAGCCTCGAAAGGCGACCCACGAAAATCACGTCCGAAATTGTAACCGCAAGGGTTACTTGACGCAATTACAGCCTATAGCCCGAGCTGCGAGGTGAGCTGCGGCTTGGGCAGCGCCCCAACGGCCTGCTGACGCACCTCTCCACCCTCGAAACGGGCGATGGTCGGGATACTCGAAATGCGGTAGCTCATCGCCGTCTGCGGGTTGTCGTCGACGTTGATCTTCACGAAGCTCACGTCCTCGCGATCCTCGCTCATCTCTTCGAGAATCGGGGAGATCCTGCGGCACGGCACGCACCACGGCGCCCAGAAGTCCACGATCACGGGCTTCTCGGACTTTAGTACGTCGCTTTCGAACGTTGCGTCGGTTACCTCGCTAACCGCCATACGTCTTCCACCTCCGTCACTTTGAAATAACTGTTCACAACCCGAGCATTCTAGCACGCCACCACTTCGGTTCCCGCCGAAGAGCGAGCCGTCCGCCCGTTACACGCGGCCTTTCTCGGAAAGCTCCGAGAGAACCTCGACCCGGACTTGCTCCGCAAGATCTTCGGCGCGCCGAGGGTCGAAGAGCCCGGCCCCCAGAGTCTCGGCGTTGGCGGCGGCGCAACCAGCCGCCAACCGGGCGGCGTCCGCCGCCGAAAGCCTCCGGTGCAACAGACCGGCCAGAAGCCCCGCGAGGTAGGCGTCACCGCTGCCGATGGTCGAAACGGCCTCGACGGTGGGAGCGAGAGCCCAGATCGCGCCTTCCCCAACATCCAAATATGAATGCCCCTCCGGCAGCGTGATGCTCACCGCACCCGCGCCCAACTCGCTCAACCGGCCGAGGCCGCGCAAGAAGTCTTCTTGCTCCAAGAAGTCGAAGCCGACGACGCTTTCGGCCTCGTGCTGGTTGGGGCTGACGAGCGAGGGGATGGCCTTGAGCGCCGGGCGCAGAGTAGCGGGCGGCGCGTCCACGACGGTGAATAGGTCACGTTCGCGCGCGCGTTGCACCATCCCGACCAGGAAACTCTCCTCCACGTTCGGCGGCAGGCTGCCGGCAAAGACGACCGCCGTCGCGTACTCCATCAGGTGCTCCAAGCGGCGGGAGAACTCGCGGGTCTCGGCGGGCGTAACCTCGGGTCCGTACTCGTTGATCTCGGTCTGCGTACCCGCCATCGGGTCGACTATCGCCGTCGAGGTGCGCGAGAGTCCTTCTATCTCCACGAGGTCGAAGGGTATGGCCGCCTCCGAGAGCCCGTCCCGGATGGCGTCGCCGTTGCGCCCCCCCGCGAAGCCCGCCGCCAAAACCGGCACGCCCAGAGCGCGCAGGCTGCGGGCGACGTTTATACCTTTGCCACCCGCCAAAGCGATGCTTTCGGGAGCGCGGTGGCGCTGTCCGAGGGTCAGGCTGGGTACTACGAGCGTTCGAGCGACGGCGGCGTTCAGGGTGACGGTAAGAATCATTGGTCCCCTTCTTTTCCTATCTACTCTTCTACAAAAACCCCACTCACGGTATACCATGCCCGCTCCCACACCGAGGCCTCGTCGTAGCCCTTTCGCGCCACGAGAGCGCTCTCCCCGACGCGCTCTCCGTCCACCGTCGCGGTCACCGTCCCGAGCCGCGTTCCGGGCTTCGCCGAGTCGGGCAAATCTTTTTTGATCTCGACCGCGCGCTCGACCTTCGAGTCCGCATCCACGAGGCCCGTAACATCGTCTCCGGCCACCAGCCCGATCTTCTCCCGCCGATAAGGCACGCTCACCGTTGTATAAGAATCCTTTTCAGCGACGAGATCCACGTTCTCGTTAGCGGCGAAACCGTACTCCAGCGCTCGGACGGCGGCGTCGAAGCGATCTTCCTGGGAGTCCAGAAACACGGCGACGTAGGACTCGTCGCCGGAGGCCGCCGAGGCGACGAGGCTTGACCCGGCGGCGGGCGTGGTCCCGGTTTTTACGCCGGTCGTGGGCGCATAGGAGGAGAGTAGCTCGTTGGTGTTGGAGAGTGGTATCTCGCGGTCCTGGGTCGTGATGGTGGCGTAGGGTGTTGCGACCATCTTCCGGAACTCGGGGTGCTCGAAGGCGAGTTGAGTCGTGCGGGCGAGGTCCGAGGCGCTGGAGTAGTGTTCTTTAGCGTCGAGGCCGATGGGGTTCGTGAAGTGGGAGTCCTTCAGGCCGCGTTTTGCGGCTTTTTCGTTCATCTTTTCGACAAAACGGTCCACACCGGCGTCTCCCTCGCCGCCGCCGAGGTGTTCGGCCAGGGCGTAGACAGCGTCATCGCCCGAGGAGATCATGGTCGCCATCAGCAACTCCCGGACGCTCAAGGAATCGCCCGCGAGGAGGCCGACGTTGCTGTAGATGGGGTTGGCGTAGAACGCGGCCTCCTCCGAAACGACGACCTCCTCGTCGAGATCCACCGCGCCCGAGGAAGCAAGGTCCAAAACGACTAACCCAACCATGACTTTGGTCGTCGAAGCTATCGGGAACCGCCGGTCATCCCGCTCCCCAGCGAGCCGCTCGCCGCTCTCCATATCCGCGAGGACCCACGCCCGCGCCGCCTCCTCCGGTGCCGCAACCTCCTCCGGCAAAACAACTTTCTCGGGCGCGTCCTTCGCGGGCTCTTTGCCGGTGGCTTCGTCGGATTGGGCGTTCGCCAGGGGGATAGAAAACAGCGCGAGCGCGCAGATCAGCGCGGCGGCGAGCATGGTCTGGCGGCAACGAGTGTCGAGTGTGGCGTTCAAGAATCCAGAGAGTATAGGGTAGGTCGCAGTGGAACGCGGGCATCATCGGGCTGTATACTTCGGTTGTCGTGCGTTCCTTCACCGAACTCCACCCTCAGACCTCTTGAGACGCCTCGCCATCGTGGTGGTTCTGGTCCTCGTAGCCGCCGTGGGTTATCGGTCGCTGGGCAGCGCGCAGACGGGAACCGGCACCCTCACCCTCCCCCAGCCCGCACCAACGCCCGGCGAAAAAGCACCGATCTTCAACGAGCAAGACGTGGAAGGCGACGAGTTCGAATTATCCGGGAACGGCGTCTACGTGCTGACCTTCTGGAGTACGCTAAACCAGGGTTCCAATAACGCCGAAGCGGGCTTCGAGAAACTCGCTCGGGAGTACGGCGACGATGGCGCTACCTTCGCCGCCGTCTACGTCAACGGCACGCCCCAAAAAGGCGACAAGCCGTATACGATCCTGCGGGACTCCGGGGGACGGCTGGCCTCGCTCTACAACGTCAAGCGGGTGCCGCGCCTGTTCGTGGTGAAAGATGGCGCTATAACGAAAGTGCAGAACGATTATTATGACGGGATCGAACAGGAACTCGAAACCGCGA
>JACDDK010000125.1 GCA_013817025.1 Rubrobacter sp. | reverse complement strand
CAACGACCACCCCGTGGATCACGCGAAAAGACGAACCGTCCACGAGGCGCCCGTCCCAACTGCCTGCGCCGAGGACATCGTCAGGTCTGGGATAGAGCGTTACCTGTACCGGCGCGTGGACGCCGTCCGGCCCTACCACGGGGAGCGCCATGAGCTCCAGGATATCTTTGCGCGTGAAGTTGCCGAGCCGGAGTCGGTGCGTCGCCATGAGGTCGGCGATGAAGTGGATGCTCCAGTCTTCATCGGTATCGAAGGTTCCGGGGTTTTTGAGCCAGGAGATCTTACCGTCCTCCGGCTTGCAGTTGTACATGCAACTGCCGTAGTCGTGGCAGACGACGAGGTCCGTATATCCATCCCCGTCTATGTCCGCCTTGTCCAACGAGACCGGCTTCGGGAACGACGCTATATGGTGCTTCTTCCAACTCGGGTTTTCGTACCAGACGAGCTCCCCGAGCGCCAGGCCGGATGCGACCAGATCTGGCGTCCCGTTACCGGTGACGTCCACCGCCTCCAGCCAGTAGCCGTCTTTGAGATCCTCGGCGACGAGTACCGGCTCGAAGTACGGTTTGACCATGGCATTCTGCCGCATGCTCAACTCCTCCCTGTCGTGGCTTGTGGTTCGTCGCCGGGTTGCGGCGTGATGTCAAGCCGCCAGCGGCGCGTGCCGCCCGGTTCGATCACAGCGATGCCCGGCTTCTCTATCAATGGACCCTCGAAGCCGAGCTCGCTCGGGTAACCTTGCCACGGCTCGATGCACAGATAGGTCGCCCCCGGTTTGGTCCAGATGCCCAGGTGTGGGCTGTCGGGGAAGTCAACGCGCAGGCCGGGCGCCCCTGGCGCGGCGTAGGTGACGGACCTGCTGTCGAGCCGGTCGAAGACGATGGGAGAACCTTCGAACATCTCGTCGCGTGGACGCAAGACGTTCCCCTCGACCAGCGTCGGTTCGCCCTCCGGGAACAGCATCACGGGGTCGCCGGTGCCGCGGCGGATCGGGGCCGGCTCGTCCCGCCCGAAGACGATGGCGTACTCGTCCTTTTCGCGTCCGGGCGTCAGGGGCCAGTTGAAGCCTGGATGGAAGCCGAAGTCGGCGGGCATCGGCTCGTCGTTCGGGTTCTCGACCGTTGCGACGATAAGCAGGGCTTCGTCTGACAGCTCGAATCCGATGCGCAGGGTAAACGCGAACGGGTAGTGTTCGCGCGTCGCCTCGCCGTCCCGCAGCTCGAAGACGCAGCTCGACTCCGTTTGCCTGGAGACGGCGAAGTCCATGCCGTGGGCGAAACCGTGGGGCGGCATGGGGTAGGTTCGCCCGGCGTGGCGGATGTAGCCGTCCGGCATCTGGCCGATGATCGGGAACAGGATCGGCGCGTGATCCGGCCATAATTCCGGGTCTCCTTGCCAGATAAGTTCCTGGCCCCCGGCGGTTCGGAACGAGGTCATCTGGGCGCCGCGCGGATCTATGGCGGCCGACAGGCCGGACTTGTTCAACTCGACGGGTCTCATCTCTCTAGAAGCCGATCATTTCGCGCAGGTGGGCACGCGCTTTCTTGGCGTACTCGAGTGGGTTCGCCTTGCGCGGGTCCTGCTCGGCCTCGACCATCAGCCAGCCCTCGTACCCGGCGTCCGCGAGCGCGCCGAAGATCGGGGCGAAATCGATGACCCCGTCGCCCGGCACGGTGAACGCGCCTTCGAGCATGGACTCAAGGAAGCTCAGCTTGCGTTCGGTGCAGCGGTCGAGGATATCCTTGCGGATGTCCTTGAGGTGGACGTGTTTGATGCGGCCCGCGTATGCGCGCGCCATGTCGAGGGGATCATCGCCCGCCCAGTACAGATGGCCGGTATCCAAAAGCAGGTGAACCACCTCGGGGTCGGTGTCGTTCATCAGGCGGTCCACCTCGGCCCGCGTCTGCACGCCGGTGCCCATGTGGTGGTGATAGCAGAGCCGCATGCCCTCATCGGCCGCCATCCGACCGAGGCGATTCAACCCCCCGGTCATGCGTCCCCACTGCTCGTCCGAGAAGACCGGCTTGTTGGCGAGCACGAAGACCGGCTGCTGGTGCACAGCCTGGCCGAGCTCCGCTACAACCACGTCGGAGCCGCCCATCTCTTTGATAAAGGCCATCTGCTGGCGGAAGCTCTCGACCGTCCGGTCCTCCATCTCCGCGACCGTGAAATACGTGCTCGCCCACGGCTCCGAGACCCGTAGGCCGCGCAGGTCCAACGCGGCCTTCAAGATTTTGGGGTCTTTCGGGAACTTGTGGCCGACGCTGCAGCCTTCGAAGCCGGCCAGCGCCATCTCGCTGACGCACTGCTCGAAAGCGATGTCGTCCCCGACCCCCGGCATGTCGTCGTTCGTCCAGCCGGTAGGCGTGATCCCCAACCGTACCTTGTCTCTGTCGAACACGGCTAGACTCTCTCGTCTTTGCCGATGATCCGCTCGGCGGCTCTCACGGCCATCGCGACGCTGGTCAGGGTCGGGTTGCTCGCCGAACCGCGCGGAATGAGGCCGTTGCCGCCCAGGTACAGGTTCTCGATACCCCACACCCGCGAGTTTTCGTCGACCACGCTCTCGTCGGGGCTCGTGCCCATGCGAACGGTGCCGGTGGTGTGAAGCGGCAGTCCCGGCGCGACGAATTGCGGCTCGGAGCCGGGCAGGAAGCCTCCGAGCGCGTTGGCCGCTCGCAGCATGTCCGCCATCATCCGATGCTGTTTCCGACGGTCTTCGTCGTGCAGAATCCACTCGAAGGTCGGCTGCGGCATTCCGAAGGAGTCCGTATGCTCGTCCGAGAAAGTAATGCAACTCTCGTACCGGGGCTCCACGATGCCGAACCAGCGCAGGTCCACGACCAGGCGGCTATCCACGTTCGGGGCCACGTCGCCGTAGCTGAAAGCGTCACGGTGGATCTGACAGTGCCACGGGCGATCTTCGGAGACCGGGATCCAGGCTTGCGGCTCCGGCTCGCCTTCGGGGATGGGAACCGGGTCGAGCGGGTTCTGCTCGCGGTAAGCTTTCACTCTTTCGGCGAACCGCGGATTCTCCAGGATGCGGTCGACGAGGTCCTGCCTCAAGACGATCTGGCAGAAAGACATCGGCTGCTCGGTGAGGTAGCGTCCGAGCGGCTCGGGCCGGATGCCGGAGTTATAAAGGACCTGCGGGGTCAGGTAAGCGTTGGCGCAAACGATGTACGTGTTGGCCCGGATATTTATGGTTTGCCACTCCATCAGGTTCTGTATCTCAGCGTATTCGATGCGCGAGCCGTCCGAGCTCTGGACCAACCGGGTGCAGCGGTGTTCTGGCTTGAGGATGAAAGGTTCCGAGTCCTGATCTCCGTCTGCCAGCGGACCAAGCACCGTGTCGGTCCCTGTCCAATGCACGAACTGGGGGTTGTCCTTGCGCCGCTCGACCGCGAGCGGAAGGTTCTGCGCCCCGAACCCCTCCGGCAACTCCGAATACTCCGCCTGGAGCGCATCACGCACCGTTACGTGACGGATCGAATCGTCGAACTCGTGTGCGTGGGTGTTGAGCAGCTTCTCGCCCTCGATGTAGAGCCGGTCCCATTCCTCATCCGGATAAACGTCGCTGCGCTCGAGGGTGGGATGGTGGCGCGGCGTCGCGCACGTCCAGTGCGTCGCCATCCCCCCGACGCCATAGGTGACCCCCGCTCCCGGAAGGTTCGTCTCCGGGTTCTGGTCCGGGTTCTGGTTGTTGAGGACGAAGCCCGAGAACTTCTCGTTGTCTACGTGGAACGCGCCGGGGTCGAGGGTGATGACCGGCTGGTCGTTGGTCGGGATCGAGATATTGTGCAGATGGCCCCGGATCACCGATGCGAACAAATCGATGTTGCGCTGATACAGGAACGAGTTCTTGAGGTGCTCGCCCGGACGGCGCGAGAGTTGAGAACCCATGTCCACCATGTACACCGAGCGCCCCGCCTCGACGAGCTTGCGCGCAAACGTGCCGCCCACCGGGCCAGAACCCACGATCAGGACGTCAACCTCGATGTTCTGGACTTCCCGCGATCCCGAAGATACTGAATCCATGTTTCCTCCCTGGTAGAAACCTGCAAACTAGACCAGATAAAAGCTCGAGCCAGGTGCTGTGCGCGTCATCCGGGCGGAGCGCACCTCGCATTACGTCGGCGGCTCTTTGCC
>JACDDK010000124.1 GCA_013817025.1 Rubrobacter sp. | reverse complement strand
GCAACAACGACCTGCTCTCCATCACGCAACCCGGCATAATCCGCGACATCCACGAAGCCGTGCTCGAAGCCGGGGCGGATATCCTGGAGACTAATACTTTCTCCTCGACCTCCATCGCTCAGGCCGACTACAAGATGGAGGACCTCGCCTACGAGCTGAACTTCGAGGCCGCCCGGGTGGCGCGTGAAGCTGCTGGCGGCTATACGGACAATACTCCGCATAAGCCGCGCTTCGTGGCGGGGGCTCTCGGACCGACAAACCGGACAGCTTCGCTTTCGCCGGACGTGAACAATCCGGGGTTCAGAAACATCACGTTCGACGAGTTGGCCGAGGCTTACAAGGAGGCCGCTCGGGGGCTGGTGGATGGCGGGGTGGACCTGCTGCTGGTGGAGACCATCTTCGATACGCTGAACGCGAAGGCGGCGATATTCGGGATCACGTCTTACCTCGAAGAGGTGAACCTGGATGTGCCGGTCATGATCTCCGGCACCATCACCGACGCGAGTGGGCGCACGCTCTCGGGGCAGGTGACGGAGGCTTTCTACAACTCCGTGCGCCACGCGAACCCCATCAGCATCGGCCTGAACTGCGCGCTGGGCTCGAAGGAGCTTCGGCAGTACATCGAGGAGCTTTCGAGCATCTCGGAGACGTACGTGAGCGCGTACCCGAACGCGGGACTGCCCAACGAGTTCGGAGAGTACGACGAGAGCGCCGAGTTTATGGCGAAGGAGATCGGGGAGTGGGCCGCGAACGGCTGGCTGAACATCGTCGGTGGCTGCTGCGGCACCACCCCCGCACATATCGAAGCAATGGCCGAGGCCGTCTCGGGACACGCACCGCGGACGTTCCCGAAGCTTCCGAAGAAGCTGCGCCTTAGCGGCCTCGAAGCCGTCAACATAGGTTCGGAGTCGTTGTTCGTGAACGTTGGGGAGCGGACGAACGTGACGGGTTCGGCGCGGTTCAAGGACTTGATCCTCGCGGACGACTACGAGACGGCGCTGGACGTGGCTCGCCAGCAGGTCGAGAACGGGGCTCAAGTTATCGACGTGAACATGGACGAGGGGATGCTCGACGGCGAGGAGGCGATGGTCACGTTCCTAAACCTCGTCGCCGCCGAACCGGACATCTCGCGGGTGCCGGTCATGATCGACTCTTCCAAGTGGTCCATCATCGAAGCGGGCCTGAAACTCGTACAGGGCAAACCCGTCGTCAACTCCATCAGCATGAAAGAAGGCGAGGAGGAGTTCATCCGGCAGGCGAGGCTCTTGAAGCGGTACGGCGCGGCTGTGATCGTAATGGCCTTCGACGAGCAGGGCCAAGCCGACTCGAAGGACCGCAAAGTCGCCATCTGCACGCGAGCGTACAAGATACTGACCGAGGAGATCGGCTTTCCGGTCGAAGACATCATCTTCGACCCGAACGTCTTCGCTATCGCCACCGGCATCGACGAACACAATAACTACGGTGTGGACTTTATCGAGGCGGTGCGCGAAATTCATCAGACGCTCCCCCACGCCAAGACCTCGGGCGGCATTTCCAACGTCTCGTTCTCGTTCCGGGGCAACAACCCGGTGCGCGAAGCCATCCACGCCGCCTTCCTGTACCACGCCATCAAAGCGGGCCTTACGATGGGCATAGTCAATGCTGGACAGTTGTCCGTTTATGATACGCTGGATCTGGAGTTACGCGAAGCCGTCGAGGACGTGGTGATGAACCGGCGGGGTGATTCGACGGAGCGATTGCTGGAGCTTGCGGAGAAGTACCGGGGGCTGGGCGGCGAGGCGACGGACGAGAGGGACTTGGAGTGGCGCACATGGCCGGTCGATAAGCGGCTGGAGCACGCGCTGGTCAAGGGCATCGCGGATCACGTCGAGGCTGATACCGAGGAGGCGCGGCAGTCGTTCGACCGTCCTATAGAAGTAATAGAAGGCCCGTTGATGGACGGGATGAACGTGGTTGGGGACCTGTTCGGGGCGGGCAAGATGTTTCTGCCGCAAGTCGTCAAGAGCGCACGCGTGATGAAGAAGGCCGTCGCGTATCTCCTGCCGTTTATCGAGGCCGAGAAGGGCGAGGCCCGCAAGCCCAACGGCACGGTCGTCATGGCGACGGTGAAGGGCGACGTGCACGACATTGGGAAGAATATCGTGGGCGTGGTGTTGCAGTGCAACAACTTCGAGGTGATCGACCTCGGGGTGATGGTGCCGTCCGCCAAGATCCTGCAAACAGCGCGGGAGCACAACGCGGATGTGATCGGGCTTTCGGGGCTCATCACGCCGAGCCTCGACGAAATGGTCCACAACGCCAAAGAGATGCAACGCGAGGGCTTCGAGATACCGCTCCTTATCGGTGGGGCGACGACTTCGCAGACGCATACGGCGGTAAAGATAGCGCCGGGCTACAAGCAGCCCGTGATCCACGTGAAGGACGCCTCGCGCGCCGTCGGCGTGGTCCAGAACCTCGTGAGCGATGGTGGCCGTAAGGAAGCCTACGCCAAGCAGATCGCCGCCGAGTATGAGCAGGTGCGCGTCAAGCACGCCGGTCGCCGCTCCCGCACCAAGATGACCACGCTAGAGAAGGCTCGGGCGAACCGGATGAAGATTGACTGGGACGGCTACGAGCCACCGAAGCCCAAAATTTCAGGCGTCCACACGTTCGAGGATTACTCGCTGGAGGAGATCCGGGCGTACATAGACTGGACGCCGTTCTTCCACTCCTGGCAGCTAAAGGCGAGCTACCCGAGGATCCTGGACGACCCCGAGAAGGGCGTGGAGGCGAGGAAACTCTTCGCCGACGCTCAGGAGTTGCTGGATCAAGCCATAAGGGAGAAGTGGCTTACGGCCCGCGCCGTCTTCGGCCTCTTCCCCGCGAGCGCCCTGGATAACGACTCCGTCGAGGTCTACACCGACGAGTCGCGGCGGGAGGTGTTGACGGAGCTTCACTTCCTGCGCCAGCAGAAGCAGAAGCCGCCGGGTCGGCCCAACCACTCGCTCGCAGACTTCGTCGCCCCCAAAAAGACCGGGCTGGAGGATCATATCGGGCTCTTCGCGGTGACCGCGGGTATTGGCGCGGACGAGGCGGCGCGGCGCTTCGAGGACGACAACGACGTTTACAACGCCATCATGATCAAAGCTCTAGCCGACCGGCTCGCCGAAGCGTTCGCGGAGCTTTTGCACCGGCGGGTCCGCAAGGAGTTCTGGGGCTACGCGGCGGACGAAGCGTTGGACGCAGACGCTGTTATCCGAGAAGAGTACCAAGGGATCCGGCCCGCCCCCGGCTATCCGGCCTGCCCCGAACACACCGAGAAGCGCACGCTCTGGGAGTTGCTGGACCCGGAGAATAACGTGGACCTCACGCTCACCGAGAGCTGTGCGATGTCGCCGGGAGCGGCGGTCAGCGGCTACTACTTCCCGCACCCCGACTCGACCTACTTCGGGGTTGCGGAGATCGGGCGGGATCAAGCCCAAGACTACGCCGACCGCAAGGGCATGACCCTCGAAGAAGCCGAAAAATGGCTCTCGCCCAACCTCGCCTACGACCCCGAGGAGCCTGGTGCCAACGGAGACGCGACGATACCACAAGCGGTGAGCAAAACCGCGAGGTAACGCCCGGAGGGCCCAGTCACCCGGCTACTGGTTGAGGCTGCCCTCGCGTTCGGAGCGGAGCTGGGGGTGGGTGCTGGGGACGACGCGGCGGATGAAGCGCTCGGTGCGCTCGAAGAAGCGCAGCCGATCTAGCATCGGGTTCCAGAAGCCGGCGGTGATGCAGTAGTAGGTGTCGTAGGGGCTCGCGTGGTGGATGTCGTGGTGCTCGGCGTTGAGGATGAGGCCGCGCTTCTGTAGCCAGGCTGCGACGGCGGGCGGATTCTCCATGTGCGCCCACTTGTGGAACTGGTTGGTCAGGAACGTCGCGACGCAGAGGAATAGGGCGAACGCGCCGAAGAGGTATCCCCAGAACGCGGTCTCGATGGGAACGGCGAGCCAGACGAGGAGCATGAACGGGATGGCGACTAGGCTGTTGTTTCCGTTGGTGTCGACAAAGTCGTGGGTGGTGATGCCTTTGGGATCGACGTGGTGCTCGCGGAAGGCGTCTATGAATCCGGGGCCGATCACGGGCGTTTCGTAGGAGCCGAAGTTGTCCGCGAGAAAATGAACGAGGCCCGAGAGGAAGTCGGCCGCCAAGTACGCGAAGACCGCCAGG
>JACDDK010000123.1 GCA_013817025.1 Rubrobacter sp. | reverse complement strand
CGCTGAGGTAGCGCGAGCGTAACGGAAGGAGCCGCCTGGGGAGGATGGGGAGAACAGGCGGCTCTTCGAAATTATACACTCCGCCGTATGTCTTAGAGTGCAAATAGTTACAGGGGGTGCAGGGACAATAGCGCGAATGAGCGTCCGGGTGCTTCCCTCTAGATCGAAAACCATAAGCGTGTTGCTAGATGGAGCTTCGCCTCAAGAGGATATCGGCCTCGTGGTGAGCCGAGAGGCCCTGATGCGCGTGGCATTCTTCGTCTTCGAGGCTGAAGTGGAGGACCTTGACACCCCCGCAACCACCGAGAAATCGAGGGCCCTGCGGTTTTTCGAGCGTAGGCGCTGAAGAGCCTGGATATCCGCGAGAGCGCTCGGCCCCTGATCTAGCTACACCTGCCGGTGAATCGACGGGTTAAGAAAAAACGAGAGTGTCGGAGGGGGGACTCGAACCCCCACGCCCTTAACGGGCACTAGGCCCTCAACCTAGCGCGTCTACCAATTCCGCCACTCCGACAAGCGACCTTCGGAGTATACGGGACGCTTCCGAAAGGTTCAACGCAGCGGCGTGCTTCGTCAACCGGCGCCGTGTGCTAAGTTGCGTGGATGAGACGACGCACCTACGGTATCGTGATCCTCATGGCGGGAGTGGCCGCCATCGCCTCCATCGCACGGCGACCGAAGAGCACGCCGGTGGATGGCGACTGGCCGGTCAACCTCGCGCATCGGGGAGCCTCGGCTCGAGCGCCGGAGAACACGCTGGAGGCGTTCCGCGCCGCTCTGGAGGACGGAGCCGGTGGCCTGGAGACCGATGCCCACATGACCCACGACGGCGAGATCGTACTCATCCACGACGACACTGTGGAGCGCACCACGGACGGGCGCGGTTTCGTGCGCGAGATGACGCTCGAAGAGATCCAGGCGCTCGACGCCGGGTATGGTTTCGGGGACGATGCGGACTTCCCGTACCGGGCGCGGGATCTTCGGATTTCGACGCTGCGGGAAGTCTACGAGGAGTTTCCGGGGGTGCCGATCAACATAGATATCAAAGAAGCCGCTCCGGGGATAGAGCGTGCGGTGTTCGAGGTGGTGCGGAGCGCCGGAGCGGAAGGCCATACCTTGATCGCCTCTTACCGCCACGGCATCGTGGAACGCTTCCGGTGCGTCTCCGGCGGCGCCATCCCAACGGCGGCCTCCCGCCGGGAGATAGAAATTTTCTTGGTGCTGTACGCTCTTCGGTTGACGAGGCTTTTGCGCCCGGTCTACGTCGCGTTGCAAGTGCCGGTGGAGCACCGGGGGGTGCGGATAGTGACGCGGAGCTTCGTCGAGGCCGCCCACGCCCTGGGAGTACGGGTGGATGTTTGGACGATAGACGACGAGCCCGGAATGCGCTGGCTGCTGGACCTCGGCGTGGACGTAATAATGACCAACCGCCCGGCGGTGCTAGCGAAGGTGCTTCAGGGGCCCGGAGCTTAAGCCATCATTACCAGCATAGCCGAGACTACGCCGGCCAGGGCGTAGACGACGCCTAAGGGTATGAAGTAGCGCGGTTCGCGTTGTTTGGGGGTGACGTAGCGGATGAGGGTTTTGGAGAGTGGGATCAGGCGTGCCATCTTTCGCAGCAGCGCGTTGTATTCGTAACGGAAATGAACCATGTGCAATCCTCCGGCGGTCGTCACGGCGCAGAACGGCAGCGCGCAGAGCTTCGCCGGGTAAATCGTCAGGGCCACGGGTGCGAGCACGATGCACAGCACCCAGAAGACCTGGATCGACAGGTAACTGGCCCACGCGGACTTGATGCGAAAAGAATGCGGCATAAGGATGAATTTTACCCACGTGCGAGGCTGTGCGGGACGCTTGACAGGCAAACACCCGTGTTCATCGGTAAACTGATCCAATCACTGGAAATCAATCGTTCGAGGTCCGCGTCCAAGAGGAGAGAACCATGCTCAAAGAATCCGTAATAAAAGACCCGTCGCTCGCGCCGGAGGGACACCGCAAGATCGACTGGGTGGCCCAGCACGCGCCGGTTTTGAACGCGATAGCGAAGGAACAACTCGCCGACGGCTCGCTCCGAGGACGCAAGATCGCCATGACCATCCACCTGGAGGCCAAGACCGCGTACCTGGCGACGCTCCTCTCCGACGCCGGGGCCGACGTGACGGTTTCGGGGAGCAACCCGCTCTCCACGCAGGATGACGTCTGCGCGGCGCTGGCCGAGCGGGGTGTGCGCGTCTACGCCACGCACGACCCGTCCGACGAGGACTTCGAGCGCTACCTGCACCAGACCATCGAGACAGGGCCGGACTTGATCGTGGATGACGGTGCCGAGTTAGTTGGGCGCCTCATAGACGGTCACCCGGAGTTGGTAAGCAACGTCATCGGCGCGTCCGAGGAGACGACGACCGGGGTTACGAAGCTAAACGCCATGACGGCCGAGGGAGTCTTGCCCTTCCCGGTCATCGCCGCCAACGACGCGCGCATGAAGCACCTCTTCGACAACCGCTACGGCACCGGACACTCGTCCGTCGCCGCGATACTCTCGAACACCAACCTGTTCCTTTCCGGCAAGGCGGTCGTGGTGATGGGCTTTGGCTGGGTCAGCCGGGGCATCGCCAAGTACGCCGACGGTATGGGTGCGCGCGTGATCGTCTGCGAGGCCGACCCGGTGAAGCTGCTCGAAGCCTACTCAGAGGGCTATCAGGTGATGAACTCCATGCAGGCCGCCGAGGTCGGCGAGGTGTTTATTACCGGCACGGGCAACCTGCGCGTGCTCGGGACGGAGCACTTCGAGCGGATGCAGGACGGCGCTCTCCTGGCGAACGCCGGTCACTACGACCACGAGTTCGATCTCGCCGGGTTGCAGAAGATGGCGGTCGAGTCGCGGGAGGTGCGCCGCAACGTCACCGAGTATCAGTTGTCGGATGGACGCAGGCTGCACGTGTTGGCGCGGGGGCGGCTCGTAAACATAGCGGCGGCCGATGGGCATCCGGTCGAGATCATGGACCTCACCTTCGCGGTGCAGGCGCTCGCCGCTCATTACCTCGTGGCCCACGCGAAAGACCTCGGCCCCGGCATCCAGCCCATCCCGCCCGAGATAGACGACCTCGTGGCGCGTCACAAGCTCGCGTCGTTGGGCGTCGTACCAGAGACGCTGACCGAGGAGCAGATCTCCTACCAGCAGAGCTGGCGTTAGAAGGTCGAACGCGGTTACGTGAACCTGGACGAGATGCACCGCCGCCGGGCGTTACACCGAGCGTCTGACGGAGTCCGACGACTTCTTCCGCGAGATCAGGCGCTCGGCGGTGAGGTGTGCCGCGGGCGCGAGCCGGTCGGAAATCATCGAGGCGATCGAGATAGGCGTGATGGCGGGTGGTTCGATCACCTATCCAAACGCCCGCTTTGCCTTCGCGGCTCTGGATGGAGCCTGAAAACATAACAGCATCCCATCGGCCCAGCTAGTCCCTGACGAGCAATATGCCGCCGACCAGGACCAGGGCGATGCCGAAGATCTTGGCGGGGCCTAATTGTCCGGCTACGCCGAAGAGGCCGGCGCGGTCGATGGCGAGGCCAGCGAGTAATTGAGCGGCGAGGACTAGCGAGAGCGTCCGTGCGAGGCCGTTTTGTTCGGCGGCTATCACGATGGAGCCGAGGATGAAAGAACCGAGGAGGCCGGAGACGACGGCGCAGGCGAGTGCTTTTGTCGTGATCTCGGGTCGCTGTGAGAGGAACGCCACTATAAACCCAACGACCGCCGTGGCGAGCCCGGAGACCCCGATCAAACCTCCAACCCCCAAGGACCGCATCCCAATAGCGTTGAACACCACCTGCACCGCTATCGCAACCCCCGCGAACATCGCCAACACTAACGCCGGATTCAAACGCCACCCCTTCCCGTCTACGGCCAGCGGAGTAATATAGCATCATGTCTTATCCGAACCCCAAGAAGACGCTGACGATCCGCTACACGTCCACGAAGGAATGCCCGAATTGCGAGGGGCGCGGCGACAACGGGGCGGCGTGGCGGCCGCTGGCATGCAAGCGTTGCCGGGGGCGCGGGGACCTCGTACTGGACGTGGAGATCGAAGACTCCGTGGAGGGCCTGCTGCCACGCTCGGCCTACGACTTCAACACGCTGGGCGAGGTCTACCTGCTGGACTTCGACGAGGACGAGGAGATCGAGATCATTCGTCCGGCGTCCGGCGTGGATCCACGTGAGCCATGAGCTTCAGGCCCTG
>JACDDK010000122.1 GCA_013817025.1 Rubrobacter sp. | reverse complement strand
GACGATGCGCTGAACGACCTCGGCATCGAGATCGACAAGGCCATCGCGCTCGAAGCGCCGGACGACGACCTCGTGACCCGGCTCTCGGGACGGCGCACGAGCGACGCGACGGGCAAGGTCTATCACGAGGAGCACGACCCACCGCCGGAGGATAGCGAGGAGGACCCCGGCCCGTTCGTACAGCGCAAGGACGACACGGAAGAGTCCATCCGCAACCGATTGAAGATCTACCATGAGCAGACCGAGCCGCTCAAGGACTACTACGCCGAGCGCGACCTGCTCCTAACCGTGGACGCCACCCGGAGCATCGACGAGGTGACGGAGGAGATACTGGACGCCCTCGGTGAAACCGGAGGACGTGCTTGATCGTCCGCAAGAGCAAGAGCGAGCTCGAAACGATGCGCGAGGGCGGGCGCATCACCTCCGCCTGCCTGAAGATGCTCGCCGATAACGTCCGCGAGGGCGTGACCACAAAAGACCTCGACCGTCTGGCCGAGGAGTTTATCTACGACCACGGCGGCAAGCCGGAGTTCAAGGGCTATCAGGGCTTTCCGGCCTCGATCTGCGCCTCGCCGAACTCCATGATCGTCCACGGCATCCCGGATTCCTACACCTTGAAGCAGGGCGACATCATCTCTCTGGACGTGGGTGTGCGTTACGAGGGTTTCGTCACCGACTCGGCCACCACGGTCGCGGTCGGAGAGGTCGGGCGCGAGACGGAAGGACTTCTCGAGACGACGCGGCGTTGCCTGGCGGCGGCCACCGAGCAGATGCGTGCCGGCAAGCGGCTCGGCGACGTTGGGTACGCGATACAGTCCGTGGCGGAGTCGAGGGGTTATGGAGTTGTGCGAGACCTCGTCTCGCACGGTGTCGGGCGGGCGATGCATGAGGACCCCCAGATCCCGAACTATGGAGACCCCGGTACGGGATTTCGGCTTCTACCGGGCATGACGTTCGCCATAGAACCCATGATCACTTTGGGCAGCTACGACATCAGCATCAGCGAACTCGACGGCTGGTCCATCTACACGGCGGATGGCTCCCTGGCCGCTCACTTCGAGCACACCATCGCCGTTACCGAGAATGGACCTATGATTTTGACAGGAGACGGAGTGCCGGGTGCGGGGTAGGCTTTCGTTGCGAATAGGAAAAACAGGCCTGGCGTGGTAGCATAATCGTTTGGCTCCAGCCATTTTGTAACGCGTAGAAAAGTAATCGAGAACCAGAGAGTTGAGGAGGTCCTTGGCTAAGGAAGATGTCATAGAGGTGGAAGGGACGGTAACGGAAGCGTTGCCGAACACTCAGTTTCGGGTCGAGTTGGAGAGTTCGCACAACGTGTTGGCTCACATATCGGGCAAGATGCGGATGAACTACATTCGGATATTGCCGGGCGACCGCGTGAAAGTGGAATTGAGTCCCTACGATCTCAGCCGGGGGCGTATCACGTACAGGTTCAGGACCTAATAACAGCGCGAGAAGCGAGGAACGAGAAGTATGAAAGTTCGAGCGAGTGTGAAACCGATATGCGAGCGGTGCAAGGTGATCCGGCGTCGCGGCGTGGTGCGGGTTATCTGCACGAACCCGCGGCACAAGCAGAGGCAGGGATAGTATGGCGCGTATAGCGGGCATCGACTTACCGAGAGAGAAGAGGGTCGAGATTGGGCTGACCTACGTCTTTGGCGTGGGGCGTTCGACGGCCAAGAAGATCTGCACCGCCACCGAGGTCGATCCGAACACGAAGGTGCGGGACCTCGCCGAAGGCGAAGTGGCGAAGATCCGCACCTACATCGACGGTAACGTCGAGGTCGAGGGCGACCTGCGCCGCGACACGAACCAGAACATCCGGCGGCTCATAGAGATCGGGACTTACAGGGGCATCCGGCACCGCCGGGGTCTTCCGGTGCGCGGTCAGCGGACGAAGACGAACGCCCGCTCGCGTAAGGGTCCGAAGCCGTCCATAGGCGGGAGGAAGAAGAAGTAGATGGGTAAGCAGAGGCAACAGCAGCGTGGTGGCGGTTCGAGGGCGCGCGGGGCGAGCCGCAGCCGCCGCAAGGTCCGCAAGAACATCACGACCGGCGTGGTTCATATAAAAAGCTCGTTCAACAACACCATCGTCAGCGTCAGCGATACCGAGGGGAACGTGATCTCCTGGGAGTCCGCCGGGGCTCTGGGTTTTCGGGGTAGCCGCAAGAGCACGCCCTACGCGGCTCAGATGACGGCGGAGAGTTGCGCGAACAAGGCGATGGACCAGGGCGTGAGGCGCGTGGACATAGAGGTCAAGGGCCACGGCTCGGGCCGCGACATGGCCGCGAGGACATTCCAGTCGATGGGCATCGAGGTCTTGGGCATTCGGGACGTTACGGGCCAGCCGCACAACGGTTGCCGTCAGACCAAGCGGCGTAGGGGGTAACTAATGGCACGTTACACAGGCCCGAGAGGGCGCAGGGATCGCAGGGCCGGGGTGATGCTCTCCTCGATGCGGAAGAACCCGTTCGAGAGAAAACCATATCCGCCCGGCGAGCATGGTCGGGGCCGCCAGAGGCAGACGGAGTACGGTATGCGGCTGATGGAGAAGCAGAAGGCGCGTTGGTTCTACTGCGTCTCCGAGAAACAGTTCGCGAAGGCTTACGACAAGGCGACCCGGATGACGGGTGTCTCCGGGGAGAACCTGCTCAAGCTCATGGAGCTTCGGATGGACAACGTGATCTTCCGCCTCGGTTTTGCTACTAGCCGACCGCAGGCGCGGCAGCTCGTGGTCCACGGACACTTCCAGCTCAACGGTCGCAAGCACGACATACCGTCGGCGATACTCAAGCCGGACGACGTCATCACGGTCAAGGAGAAGAGCCGGAGCCTGGAGCCGATAGTCAACGCGGTCGAGAACGTCGTGGCGGTCCCGCCGTGGCTGGAGGCCGACCACGAGAACTTCACGGGACGGTTGCTCCACACGCCGGCGCGGGATGAGATCGAGATCCCGGTCGAAGAGCAGCTCATCATCGAGTTCTACAGCCGTTAAACGTATAACCCTTATTTATCAGGTGGTAATTTGACGATGTTAGATATAGCGCCACCCCGCTTTAGGGTGGAAGAGGAAGGCGAGCGACGGGCCATATTCGTCGCGGAGCCGCTACCCCGCGGGCTCGGACATACTCTGGGCAACTCGCTGCGGCGAGTGATGCTCAGTGGGCTGACAGGGGCTGCGGTTACTAAAATTCGGATAGAGGGCGTGCAGCACGAGTTCTCGACCGTCGCGGGCGTGAAAGAAGACGTGGTGGATATCATCCTCAACGTCAAGGGCTTGAAGTTCAAGCTTGAGCGCGAAGAGGCGATAGAGCTCGAGATCCAGAAGGACGGCCCCGGCGAGGTAACCGCCGCCGACATAGACATCAAGGCCGACGTGGAGGTCGTGGACGAGGGGCACTATCTCGCCAGCGTCTCCGAGGGTGGGCATCTGGACTTGCGGCTCACCGTGGAACGCGGCCAGGGCTACGTGCGGGCGGAGCAGAACAAGAGTGATGCGGACCCCATCGGGGTCATAGCGGTGGACTCGCTGTTCTCGCCGGTCCAGCGGGTGAACTACTCGGTCTCCGAGACCCGCGCCGGTGCTCGCACCGACCTCGACTCTCTAACTTTAGAGGTCTTTACGGATGGGCGTATAGAGCCTCGGGAGGCGTTGCAGGAGGCTTCCAGGCAGCTTACGGACATCCTCGGGTTGTTTACGGACGGCTACGAGGGTGTGCGGAGCGGCGGGGAGACGCGCCGGAGTAGTGGTCGGGTGGTCATCTCGGACGAGCGACTGGTCGAGGATTTGGAGTTGACGGTTCGGTCTTACAACTGCCTCAAGCGCGAGGGTGTGGATACCATCGGGCAGTTGGCCACGATGACCGAGGAAGAGTTGATGAACATACGCAACCTCGGCATGAAGAGCGTCGATGAAATCCGGTCGAAGCTGACCGAGATCGGGTACGAGTTGGAGAGTGAGGGCTATGAGGCACGCTAAGAGAGGTCGCAAGCTAGGCCGCGACGCCCAGCACCGCAAGCTCATGCTCGGCACGATGGCCGGACAGGTCATCACGCACGGTCGCATCAAGACCACCGCCCCAAAGGCGAAGGAGCTTCGCGGCGTCGTGGACAAGCTAATAAACACCGCCAAGAAGGACGACCTGGCGGCCCGGCGTCGCGCCGTGAAGGTTCTCAAGGACAAGACCATCGTCCGGCGGCTTTTCGAGGACGTGGCCCCGGAC
>JACDDK010000121.1 GCA_013817025.1 Rubrobacter sp. | reverse complement strand
GGATGTGGTCATGGAGGTAGAGAAGACGTACTGGGTGAACTTCTATCCCTGGATAGGTTGGAGAACGCATGATCGAGTTTAAGAACGTAAGCAAGACCTATGCTGGCTCCGACGACCCCGTTGTCGAGAACCTTACCTTCGAGATAGTCGCCGGTGAGATCTGCGTGCTCGTCGGTCCCTCGGGCTGTGGCAAGACCACCTCGATGAGGATGGTCAACCGGCTCATCGAGCCTTCCGAGGGCGAGATCCTCATAGACGGTCAGAAAAACACCGACATGAGCGGCACGGAACTCCGGCGCAAGATCGGCTACGCCATCCAGCAGACGGGGCTCTTCCCGCACCGCACCATCGCCGACAACGTCGGTACCGTGCCAAAGCTTCTCGGTTGGGACAAGAGCCGTACCGCGAGCCGGGCCGACGAGCTTCTAGACCTCGTGGGGCTCGCCCCCGACCAGTATCGTGACCGCTACCCGGCCGAGCTTTCCGGTGGGCAGCAGCAGCGCGTGGGCGTGGCACGGGCGCTGGCGGCGGACCCCCCGATCATGCTCATGGACGAGCCGTTCGGCGCGGTCGACCCGATCACGCGCGATAGGCTTCAGAACGAGTTCCTTCACATCCAGGAGGACATAAAGAAGACCATCGTCTTCGTCACCCACGACATCGACGAAGGCATAAAGATGGGCGACAAGATCGCCATACTGAAAGAGGGTGGCGTCCTCGCGCAGTACGACACGCCCGAGAACATTCTCGCCCGCCCCGCCTCGGACTTCGTGCAGTCGTTCGTCGGCGGAGACCGGGTGCTCAAGCGCCTCTCGCTCACGCTGGTCGGTGACATAGAACTGGAGCCGGCCAACGGCAACAGCGGCGACCTGCCTCACATCGACGAGAAGTGGAACCTCAAGGACGCTCTCTCGGAGATCATCGGCGCGGGCGCGGACCGGGGCCTCGTGGTGACGGGTGGCGACGGAGCCGAGGGCGGCAACGGCGGCTCGCGCGGCACGATCACGCTAGACTCCATAAGGAAGATCTCGCACGGCTCGGAGGTCCCGCGTGGATAGCGCCGACGACCCTCCGACTGCTACGCTGGCACTCCTGCAAGACCTCTTCGAATCCCAAGAAGACAAGGGCTATATAGACTGGGGATGGCTGGCGGACAACTTCGTCGAGGACGTGATACCGGCGTTTTTACAGCACATATTTCTGTGCGTGGTCTCGCTGGGGATAGCATTGGTCATCTCCGTGCCACTGGGCATACTCTGCGCCCGATACCGCAGCATCTACACGCCGGTGACGATCCTCACGGGATTCTTCTACACCATACCGAGCTTCGCGATGTTCACGCTCTTGATCTTCGTCGTCGGTCTCAGCGTTGGGCCGACCCCGGCGATCATCGCGCTGGTGCTGTACTCGCTGCTCGTGATGATTCGTAACGTGGTCACGGGCCTCGACTCCGTGCCGCCGGAGACCAAGGATGCGGCCAGGGGCATGGGGCTCACGGATCGACAGATACTCTTCGGGGTCGAGTTGCCGCTGGCGCTGCCGGTGATCGTGGCCGGTATGCGGATAGCGATGGTGACGGTTATCGGCATCGCGGTGATCGGGGCTTACATAGACGCAGGTGGTCTTGGAGACTTGATCTTCGACGGCATAGATAGAGACTTCCCGACCCTGTATATTACCGGAGCGGTGCTTGCGACTTTGCTCGCTATCGTGGCGGACCTGACGTTCGTGCGGATAGAGCGACTGTTGAGCCCATGGTCCCGCCGGGCGAGGGGGGCAACGTAAGATGCAGGAGTTCTTACAGGTATTTCAGCGCTCGGACTTCATCAGCAACTTCATCGTCCACATCGAGATATCGGCGCTCGCAGTCTTATTCGGTGTGCTGGTGGCTATACCGATAGCCATTCTCGTGAACCGCTCCGACTCGGCCTCTACCCTCGCCATCAACATCGGCAACCTCGGCCGGGCGATACCATCGCTGGCGCTGCTGGTTTTGATGTTCCCGATATTCGGGCTGGGCTTCGACAACGCACTCTTTGCGGTGACGTTGCTCGCTATACCACCGATACTCATAAACGGCGTGGTCGGGCTCCGGCAGGTCAACCCGCAGACCCTGGACGCGGCGAAGGGCATGGGGCTCTCGGGACGCCAGATACTCTCCGGCGTGCAGGTGCCCATAGCCGCCCCGATCATCTTCGCCGGCATCCGAACCTCGGCGGTGCAGGTGGTGGCGAGCGTGACGCTGGCAACGTTCGTCGGTGCCGGAGGACTCGGCGACTACATCGTAGAAGGTTTCCAGCGCAACAGCACCGCGATCGCGGTGGCCGGGGCTCTCGCGGTGGCCGTGCTGGCGATTATCACGGAGGTCATCTTCGCGGGGCTTGAGAGAGGCTTCACCCCCAAGGGGCTACGGATAGCCGCTAAACGGGGCAAGTAAATCCATGGATAAGGAGAGAACATTGCGGAACAAAACAAAGTGGATACGAGCGGTAACGATAATGATGGTGGCGGCCCTAACGGCAGTGGCGGCGGCCTGCGGCGGTAGCGGCGGTGGTGGAGATAGCGGCAGCGGCGGGAGCGTCTCCGTTGGCTCGAAGAAGTTCACCGAGCAGATCCTCCTCGGCGAAATGTACGCCCAGGCGTTCGAAGCCGCCGACTACGACGTGGAGCGCAAGCTGAACCTCGGCTCCGAGCAGGTCATGGACAAGTCTTTGCAAGACGGGACCATAGACGTATACCCCGAGTACACGGGCACGGCATACGTGGCTATCTTGGAGAAGCCACCGGACTCGTATCCGGAGACTGCGGAGGAGACCTACAAGCAGGTCGCGGAATTCTACGAGAACCGCGAGGACACGCCGATGCAGATGCTCGAGCCCGCGCCGTTCGAGAACAACTACGGCATCGCGATGCGAGCTGACAAAGCCAAAGAACTCGGCATAAAGACGCTGGCGGACCTCGCGGAGAAGTCGGACCAACTTGTGTTCTCTTCCTATTCCGAGTTCCAGAACCGTTCGGATGGCTACCCCAACATGCAGGAGAGCTACCCGAAGCTGGACTTCAAGGACATCAAGATCGTCAACAGTCTCGGCATTCGGTATAAGGCGCTGGCCCAAGGAGAAGCCGATGTCGCCATTGGGTTCACCACCGACGGTCAGTTGGCCTCCGACAAGCTGACAGTTCTAGAGGACCCCAAGAACATCTGGCCCAAGTACTACCCCGCGCCGGTCGTCACCCAGAAGTTCCTGGACGAGAACGACGACGCCAAGAAGATCCTCAACGAAGTCTCCGCCAGCCTTGACGCTGACAAAATGCGCGAGCTGAACGGCATGGTAGACCTCGAACAGGAGGATCCGGAGGACGTGGCCCAGCAGCACCTGGAAGACGCGGGTATCCTCTAGCTGCGGATACGCGAGGTACTTCTAATACTATGGCCGTCGCGGGGAACCCGCGGCGGCTGTTTCTCGGCCGGACCTGAGCGTAAACTCCACTCCGCACGAGGGCGGCTCTCCGGGAGGTAGGATGCTTCGGGGGACGAATGACTATCGCATCGAACGCTGGTTCGCGAGCGGAGTGCCGCTGGTGTCGGTACGGCTTGCAGGCGCGGTTGGGTCGCTACCGGCGGTCGTGATCTACCATCGCTTCTCCGGTAAGAAGACGGACGACCTCTTGCACCTTGCGCTACCTCTAGCCGATTCGGGTTGCGCGGCGGTTCTCCCGGACGCAGCCCTCCACGGAGATCGCGCCCCCCCCCACGACTTCGACCTGCGCCTCGAACACGACAGCGACGGTCTGTTCACAGACGTACTGAAAGGCACGGTACATGAATTCAGCGAGGTTTTGGCCTGGCTCGCGGAGCGCGAGGAGATAGACGCCACACGCGTCGGCGTGGTTGGAACGTCAATGGGCGGCGCCGTGGCACTGGCCGTCGCGTGCGGGAGACACACCCCACCACCAAAGGTCGCCGTCGCGCTGATGCCGACCACGCCGGGGTCGGGCAGTTCCATCCGCCAGGAGGCCGCCTACGGTACCGAGGCGGAGCAATGCTTCCCAACAGCGCTCATGATCATCCACGGCACCGAGGACCGCATTACGCCCTACCCTAACGCCCGCAGCTTCTACGACTCTCTGGTCCCCCACTACTCCGCCGCCCCCGAACGCCTACGTTTCGTGGACATGCCTGGCGAAGACCATCGCGTCGGAGCGTACTGCATCGAGGAGACACTGTCGTGGCTGGAGAGGGTTCTTT
>JACDDK010000120.1 GCA_013817025.1 Rubrobacter sp. | reverse complement strand
GTCCGAGGCAAGGCCCGCGTAAGTGCCGCGAAGTTCCTCGGGGACGTCGGGGTGTAGTTGCGTAAAGCCCTTGACGTGAAGCTCGTAGATCACGGCTTCGGAGAGCGGCGTCTCCGGGCGCCGATCATCGCCCCACGTAAACGCCTCGTCCACGACCCGGCACTTAGGCATCCCGCCGGCGTTGTCGATCTCGCTCATCGAGAGGTCGGCCTCGTCGGAAGAGAACTTGTACCCGAAGTGATCCGCGCTCCAGTCAAGCTCCCCCGAGTACGCCTTCGCGTAAGGGTCGAGCAACAACTTCGTCGGGTTGAACCGATGCCCGGCCTCCGGCTCGTAAGGTCCATGCGCCCGGTAGCCATACAGTTGCCCCGGTCGCGCATCCGGCAAATAGCAGCGCCAAACACCCTCGGCCCGATCCTTGACGGGGACCCGCTCCTCATTCCCCGCATCATCGAACAGGCAAAGCTCGACCGCCGTGGCGTGCTCGGAGAACAGTGCGAAGTTAACCCCCGCACCGTCCCACGTAGCACCCAAAGGGTAAGGCTTGCCCGGCGACACGACGCTACTCAAAGACAACACTCCGTGGATTCAAATAAGTTTCCTTTCTCTTTTAGCTATCAGCCTGAAACAAAAAGCTGGAAGCTAACCGCTGATAGCTGACGGCTTGAAAACAACCACCGCCAGCGGCGGCAGGTCCAGCGAGATGGAGTATTCCCGTCCGTTGGATGGGATACTCTTCGCCGCGACGACGCCGTTCGTTACGCCGCTTCCGCCGTATCGCTGGTCGTCGGTGTTTAGGGCTTCTTCGTAGGTTGCTTCGGCGGGGACGCCGACCCGGTATCCTTGACGGATCACGGGGGTAAAGTTGCAGACTACCAGGGCCTCGTCTTCCGGGCTCTTTCCCCGGCGCAGGAAGGATACCACGCTCTGGTCCTTATCTCCGCCCTCGATCCACTCGAATCCGGCGGGCTCGAAGTCGATCTCGTGGAGGGCCGGAGTCTTTTTGTAGAGAGTATTGAGGTCTCTTATCAGGGTGCTTATTCCAGCGTTTTTGGGGTCTTCGAGGAGCGGCCAGTCGAGTTGCGTGTCGTGGTTCCACTCGCGGCTCTGGGCGATCTCGCCACCCATGAACAACAGGCTCTTGCCAGGGTGGGTGTACATGAAGCCATGGTAGGCGCGCAAGGTGGCGAACTTTTGCCACTCATCGCCGGGCATCTTATTTATTAAGGAGCCCTTGCCGTGGACTACTTCGTCGTGGCTCAAGGGCAAAACGAAGTTCTCATTGAAGGCGTAGACGAGGCCAAACGTGAGCTTGTCGTGGTGGTAGCGACGGTTTATGGGGTCTTCCCGCATGTACTCTAAAGAGTCGTGCATCCAACCCATGTTCCACTTGTAGCCGAAGCCGAGCCCACCCATCGAGGTCGGGCGGCTGACCATCGGCCAGGCGGTCGACTCTTCGGCTATGGTGATTGCGCCGGGGTGCTCGGCGTAGACGGCCTCGTTCATGTTTTGCAGGAAAGCTATGGCTTCGAGGTTCTCGTTGCCGCCCCGCTCGTTGGGGAGCCATTGTCCCTCTTCGCGGGAGTAGTCGAGGTAGAGCATAGAGGCCACGGCGTCCACGCGCAGGCCGTCGATGTGGTACTCCGAAAGCCAGAACAGGGCGTTGGCGACGAGGTAGTTTCGCACCTCGTTGCGACCGTAGTTGAAGATGAGCGTACCCCAATCCGGGTGACGGCCCTGGCGCGGGTCGGCGTGCTCGTAGAGGTGGGTGCCGTCGAAAGCCGCTAGGCCGTGCGGGTCCTCGGGGAAGTGGGCCGGGACCCAGTCGATGATGACCCCGATCCCGGCCCGGTGGAACTCGTCCACGAGCTTCTTGAACGCATCCGGCGTCCCGAACCGGCTCGTCGGGGCGTAGAGCCCGACCGGCTGGTAGCCCCACGAACCGTCGAACGGGTACTCCGTCGGCGGCAGCATCTCGACGTGCGTATAGCCGAGTCCCGCGACGTACGGCACCAACTCCTCGGCGAGTTGCTCGTAGGTGTAGTAGGTGCCGTCGGGGTTGCGCCGCCAGGAGCCCAGGTGCAGCTCGTAGGCGGCCATCGGGGCGTCCAGGGCGTTGTGCGCGGCGCGCCCTTCCATCCAGTTCGCGTCGCCCCACTCGTAGCGGTCGGGGTCGTGGACGATGGATGCGATGCCGGGGAGCTTCTCGGCCCGGAAGCCGAACGGGTCGGTCTTGAGGGGGAGTAGTTCGCCGCTCGGGCCTTTGATCTCGTACTTGTAGACCTCGCCCTCGCCGATTCCTGGGATGAAGATCTCCCACACCCCGCCCGGATGTTTCCGCATCGGGTGCCGCCGTCCGTCCCAGACGTTGAAGCTCCCAACCACCGAGACGCGGCTGGCGTTGGGCGCCCACACGGCGAAGCCCACGCCGGAGACCCCCTCGACCTCGACGACGTGGCTACCGAGCTTCTCGTACAGGCGCAAGTGGTTGCCCTCGCCGAAGAGATACAGGTCGGTCTCGCCAAGTACGGGTGGGAAGCGATAGGGGTCTTCGATCTCCGCGCGCTCGCCACTCTCCCAAGCTACGTTCAGGCGGTACGGAACACGCCCCTGCGTATCCACCTCACCGGCGAAAAGTCCTTCGGGGTGGGCTTGCTTCAGCTCCCCGAGGTCGCGCCCGTCTTCGGAGACGACGGTCACCGTGGACGCTCCGGGGAGGAAGGCGCGGACGACGAGCGTTCCGACCTCCTCTTCGTGCATACCGAGGTAGGCGAAGGGGTCGGGGTGGTCGCCGAGGATGATAGAGAGGGTTTGGGGGTCGTGGTTCATGGCTACTGCTCCTCCGGGGACGCGGCATCCAGCAGGGAGAGGATGCCTCTTATGGGGATGCCGACCCAGTCGGGGCGGTTGTCTAGTTCGTACCGGATCTCGTACAGCGCCTTCTCCAGCGTGAATAGCTCCACCAGCGCGTCGAAATGCTCGGGGTCTTCGGGGTAGGACACGCAGCCGTCCGCGCCGCCCTCGTAGCCGTCGAGGAACGCCTCGCGGGTGTTCCGTTCCCACTCCCGCACCCACGCCCGCAGGGTCTCGTAGTTGTCCATCCGCTCGGCGCTCACGCTCTGGAGCGCCGAGTACGCGGCGTAGTCGAACGACCGGAGCATCCCGGCCACGTCGCGCAAGGGCGAGTGCTTCTTGCGGCGCTCGTCGAGCGGACGGGCGGGTTCGCCCTCGAAGTCTATGATCTGGAAGTCGTTGTTGGAGACGAGTACCTGCCCGAGGTGGTAGTCGCCGTGATGGCGGGTCTTCACGACCTCCACATCCATCTTGCCGATTTCCTTGAGGCGACCGGAGATCTCCTTGCGGCGCTCCACCAACTCGTCCGCCACCGGGCGCAACGCCTCCGGCAACCCGTCCCGGCCCTTCTTGACGGCCTTGATGGTCTCTTTGGCTTCGTCGCGCACCTTCTCGGTCCAGCCCCGGAACTCTTCGTTCGAGACAGGCTCGGCGGCGAAGTCTGGATCGTCGGTGGGGGTAGCGAAGGCTTTGTGAAGCTCGCCGGTTCGGTAGCCCAGAGCGCGCATCAGACCGAGGAAGAACACGTCGTCGGGCTCCTCTTCTTCGGTCTCGTCACCGTTCTCGGGTAGCCACGGCGAGATCAAACGGTCCTCCAGGTAGATCGCCAGCCGATCCAGGACATAAGACCACCCATCCCCCTGATTCGGCACGAAGCCTTGAAGGATGCCTAAAGTAGTCGGCTTGTCACCGCGCCCCCGGTACTCGATCGCCCCGACAAGCGGCGGCGTGTTCTTGAAGCCGGCGACCTCGGTAAGAAAGCGCCCAACTTCGAGGTCCGGGTTGATACCCCGCTGGATGCGCCGGAAGACCTTTAACGCGAGCTTTTCCCCGAGCACGATGGACGTGTTGCTCTGCTCTACGCCCAAGCGCCGCACGGAGAGCGCGGCCGGGTCGTCACCGGCAAGCTCCTCGAACACACTGGTCTTGGAGAAGCGTATGCGGCCCCGCGAGGCACCCATCTCCGCCCCCTCGGACATCGCCCCGACGAGGGCGCGGCAGAAGTCCTCATCGGCGGTCGCGTCGTAGAGCACACCGACCCTCGAACGCCGCCGCAGCCGCGCCAAAGTATGCTGGGCAAGCTCCGGGTACACCTCGTCCCGGCCTTCGTCCCACGCCGACGAGAGCGGCAGCGCATAGAGTTGGGGCTCGCCGCTTTCCTTCTCGTCGGCGAGGTGGACG
>JACDDK010000012.1 GCA_013817025.1 Rubrobacter sp. | reverse complement strand
CTTCGCGCAGGGTTCGGATCTTGCCATCCGCGAGGCCATGGCGCATCCGCAGGACCCGTGCCTCGCGTTCGGGGAGCGCCCGCATGGCTTCCTGGAGCGCGCCCTCCCAGGGGCCGACCTCGACGCCGGCGTATTCCTCGACACTGCGCTCGTCGGCTAGCAGTTCCCCCATCTCGGAGCCGTCTTCCTCGCCGCCGAGCCGGGCGTTGGTACTGGAGATGGGCTGGCTCACCTCGCGCAGCCGCCGGACTTCGCCGGGCTTCGCGCCCAGCTTGAGCGTTAGCTCCTCCTCGGTGGCGTCGCGTCCCAGTTCCAGGGCGAGCTCGTTCTCGGCGCGGCGCAGGCGGAACAGGGCATCGACCACGTGAGCCGGAAGGCGTACGGTGCGGGCGTGATCCGCGATAGCGCGGGAGACGGCCTGCCGTATCCACCACGTAGCATAAGTCGAGAAACGGTTGCCCATCGCCGGGTCGAACTTCTCCACGGCGCGTATAAGCCCGGCGTTACCTTCCTGGATCAGGTCCTCGAAGGAGACCCCTCGCCCCCGATACTTCTTGGCGATGGAGATAACGAGCCGCAGGTTGGACTCTATGAGCCGACGACGAGACTTTCCGTCCCCCGAACGCGCCCGCCGCGAGAGGTCTTGTTCCTCCGAAGCGTCCAGCAGCCGTCCCTCCCGCACCCGTCCGAGATACTGCGTCAATACGTCCTGAGCCATGAGATACCTTCCTCCCTAGATCCTGGGTTCCTTCTACGCCGCGGAGTTTCCGCCACTGCCGACCCTCGGGCCGCCGTGGGTCACGAACCGCCGCGCCACACGCTCGTCGAGGGTGGAGGTGATCCACCACTCCCTCCCGCATCCGCAAGCGAGGCTTAACCGCCGCCGCTCACCAGCCTCCACGAGAGCTTCTTCTTTCAACGATCGCAAGCAACACCCCGGCATCGCCGTTACATACCGCTCCTCGTCCGGCGCTCCGCCCGGAGCCACGGCGGTGTCCGGGCGCAAGGCACTCTTCGGACGTTCCGATCTCCCCCGCGAGGTTTTCTCAATCACTTCGTCCTCCTCTCGAACGCGACCACGCCGCAGGTCTCCAAGAAAGCTCTCGGCGGCCTGCGCCGCGCTCCAGAACCCTGCGTCGCTTCCCGGAGCGACCTCGAAGTCCGCAGCGCGCTCTTTAGGCTTGCCGTCCGGCTCGGTCTCCCGCGACGCGGCTTCGAGACCACGGAGCTTCCTGTCCCGTAGGTATCCACGTCTGCCTCTCATTTTCTAGGCCGCGCCCCTGCGCTCCGACGGGTGCTCCGCGAAGGCGTCATGCTCAGGCTCTACCGGAAGCGGTGTCCGCCACATAGCCCCGCAGGACGGACACTCGAAAGCCTCGTCCTCAATTACGGCGATGGATCTAGCGGTTCCGGCGCAGCAGGCGGGGAGATCCACCTCGTAAGAGATCTCTCCGCCGAGGGCCGGTATCCAGAGCCTCACCCTACGCCGCCTTCCCACTCAAACGACCGATCCACTCGCTCGCCTCCTCGCGAGTCAACTTCTCGACCGGCTTGCCGACCATCTCCTCGAACTTGACGACCCCGTCCTCCACGACGTCCGAGATGAGCACCTCCAGATAGTTGAGCTGCTTGCGCGTAGCCGGCAACTCGGCCTTGCCTTCCTGGGGTCGCACAGCCTCGTCGCCGCTAGTGACGACTGGTGTCCGTGAAGCGTTCGAGGTTTGCTCTTCGCCGCCCAACTCTTCGAGCGCCGCCACCCCGACGTTGATGGCGTCTCGCAAAGCCCGCGCCTTCGCCCGTGTCTCGGCCATGCGAATGATGTGCGGGGCTATGTTGCGTCCCACGTTATCCGGCGACGCATCCCCAATACCACTAAACTTGCCGTCCTCCGTCCGAACCACGGCCCGCGCTATGGCGACCTCGCCGTTCTCCACCGTCGGCACCTGCAAAAGCTCCGTCTCGATGCTCCGCAAGCCCCGCTCGTGGGCCTCGTCCAACAGCCCCGCGTAGAGAACGAACTTCTTGCCCTGGCGCTCGATCATGTACTCTTCTCGCATCGCTATACCTCCTTCGACGCCTCTGTCACACCGCTACAACTGTCCTCACTGAATTCAGTGAGACTATAGACAAAATAAAACATCACGCGATCCTCTCGTAGGAATACTGGCGTCCGCCAGGAGCGGCGGTCTCTACCTTGCGACGGATCAAGCCGAGTTTCGCAAGCCTTGTCGCCCGGTTGTTGCAGGCGGTGTGGTTGAGTCCGAGCTTCTTCGCAAGATCGGCGTTGGTAATGGACCCGGCGTCGTAAATAGCCCACAACGTATCCACCAGATGGTCTGGAACTTTCCCGACCAACCCCGGCTCGCTGCCCAACTCGTCCACCCGAACCATCGCCAGCGACCGCTGCCGCAACGAGGCCTCGACGTTCTCCAGCAAGTCCCGGTCCTCCTCGACCAGCACGAGATGCCGCTCGCCGTACTCCCCACCCGCAACCCGCGACACCAGCACACCCAACGCCTCGTCAGCGAACGAGTAGTCCATCAACTCGACGCCCCGCGTGTCCACGAAGAGCGCGCCACCCTGCGGCAGCGCTTCCAACGCCTCGCCCAGGACCTCGCGCACCGCACGGCCCGTCCGGCGCGTCACCATCAGCTTGCCGCCGAAATCGCCCGAGGCGATCTCGAAGACCCGATGGGAACCTCGACGCGACTGATCCTCAGCCACCGATTCCGTCCTCACTGTCTTCAGTGAAATCATATGCCCGTATTGTACTCGCCTGTTTCGCAAATAACAAGGCGTATTTTGAGATTCCGTTCATCGGGTTCTGGCTCGCGGTTTCTTATCGTCGGCTTCGGCGACGCGCGGCAGGGAGACGCGGACGAAGGTGCCGGGGAAGTCGGGTACGTTGCGAGAGTTCTTGCGGTCCTCGTAGGCGGTGACGCGGCCTGCGCCGGAGCGGAGTGATAGAGAGCCACTAGCGCGACCGGAGATCTGGGCTACGAGGGCGAGGCCGCCGCCGCGCCCCAACTCGCCGGTCCCGGAGACGCCCATCCCGAGGGCGTGACGCAGGGCGTCGTTGTCGGTGATGGTGTGTTCGGCGTATTTCGGGTTGCGGGAGAGGGTTTCGCGCACGCCCACGCCGCCGTCGGCGATAGCAACGAGGACCTCCTCACCCCGGCGGCGGGGGCCGCTCACGATGTGGTTGTAGGCCTGGACGGCGGCGTAGGCCCCGAAGGACGACGCGCCGTGCTCGGCGGCGTTCGCGCAGACCTCCGAGAGCACCGAGCAGATACCGACCCGCTCTCGCAGGCGATAGCCCTTGTTCTCCAAAATCTCCGAGATGCGCTCGATGATGCCCGGAATCTCCTCCTCGTCGTGGAAGTTGATCAGCTCCTGCAGTGTGCCGGGGTTGTGGCGCTGGCGCTCCTCTAGCGAGGCCACGTCCGTGTCCGTCGCGACCCGTTCGCCGAACAGCCGAAAGAAGTTCATGCGCTCCAGGTATGCTGGCACGTCCCGACCCGAGAGCGCTAGGTTAACGGTGTCGCTGCGCGGGACCAAGAACTCCAAAAGCGCCGCCAGCCCGCAGATACCGGCCGGCTCCACAAACTCCACCGAGCGCAAGTCCAGCATGACCCGCTCCCCCGAGACCCGAGTGGCCCCTTTGAAGGCCGGATCGAGGCTCCCGAGCGTCAGGACACCGCTCATAGCGCCCCGGCTGCGGATGTTGAGCTGCAACTGTGTCTTCACGGTCGTTATTGTAGCCGGTGAAGAAAACAGCATGATAGTGAACGGTTTGATCCGCGCAAAACGAAGAAATCTACTACGCTACTCCTCAAGGCCGGGTAATCGCAACGGCTTGAGAACCTGCGACATCCAGCTTCGGAGTTTGGTCAGGGAGGTCTGGCGTTGTCCGTTTTTCTGACAGAGTCAGCATCCTCCCACGTTACCAGACCGGGACCATCCAGAGTAAAGCGCCTTCCAGGGAAGAGTGTCTCCAGTTCCTCAACGACAGCGTACAAGCGTTCTATTGGAGCAGGTATCTGGTCAACATTTCGGTAGTCGTTGTTAGTTTGCACGAGGTTCGATCCTTCGTAAACAGACCATTCTATGTCTCTAAACTTCCCGGTGGCGTTCGTAAAAAAGCTCGGTGTAGCGGCGGTTGTCGTAGCGGCTGACGAGCGAACCGTCGCCGGTCTCGACGAAGCCGCACTTCTCGAAGACGCGCTGCATCCGCACGTTGTGAGAGAGCGTGGAGCCCCGGAGGATCTTCAGTCCCAAAGCGTCGAAGACGTAGGAGACCAGGAGATCGACGGCTTCGGAAGCGTAGCCGCGGCCTCTCAGGTCTCTCGGGCCGATCTTGATCCCGAGGTCGCAGCCCTCGGAGCGGAAATTGTAGAGCGTCGCCATGCCGATGGGCTCTCCGGCGTCGATGATAAAGGTCTTGGTACCGGGCTCCTCCCAGCGCGCGAGGTAGTCGCGCCGGGCGGCGGAGAAGGATACCGAGATCGGGGTTCGTCCGTTCCAGGCCGCAAGCTCCGGATCCTTGTCCCAAGCGTAAGCGACTTCGACGTCCGACCCGTCTGGCGGACGGAGCGTTACGTTCTCTCCGCGAAGTACCTCTGTTTCCTCGGTGTGAATGGTGTCTCCTGTTCTTTTGACCGCAACATATTACACCGGAGCGCGGATCACGGAACGGGCTTGCGCTACAACAATGGCTCTACTTCTGGTTAAATGTTGCGAGTCCACAGACCGGGAGAAGCATTGAGCAGCACGGTGGGAGAGTTCTTCGGGGGTTCCGCAAGGCGTATGCGGGACGCCGTCTGGGGAGACGTCCCCATAGACCGCGCCGCCCGTACCCTTCTCGAAACCGCCGCCATGATCCGTTTGAAGGGCGTGAGCAAGCTCGGTTTCGTGACGCACTCCTTCCCCGCCGCCCGCCACACCCGCTTCGAGCACGCGATCGGGGTCTACTACCTGACGCGCCTGACGCTCAAGCGCATCGTGGATTCGGGGGCTTACATTGAGGATAGGGACATGCGCGGCGCGGCGGCGGCGGCTCTGCTCTTGGACGCCGGTCGTTACCCCTACGCGGCGGCGGTCGAGAACATCGCGCTGCCGGGGATGGCGCCGGTGGGAAAGTTAAGCCGGCACGTCATCGAGGACTCCGAAGTCGCCGAGGTCTTACGCGAAGAGTGGGACCTCGAACCGCACAACGTCTTCCGCCTGGTCTCCCGCGGTGGGGACCCGACCGGGCTTCCCAGAGACCTCACCCCCACCGAGCATCTGATTCGCGACATACTCTACGGTTCACTCGACGCCGCCGCGCTCGACTCCCTCACCCGCGACGCGCAGGGTGCCAAAGTACCTTTCGGCATCGTCGAGGCACTACCCCTGATCGACCGCCTCCGCATCGTCGGTCAGGATAACCGGGCCGTCCTCGCCGTCGACGAAGCGGGCGCGGGCTCCATCCAGTCCTTCGTGTTCTCCCGATACCTGATGCACTACAACGTCTACGGACACCACGCCCTGCGCGCCCCGACCATGATGTTCCTGAGAGCCTGCCAGGACGCCATTCAAGCCAGCACCCTACAACCCGACTCCCTCGCCGAACGAGACGACGCCGGGGCCTTTGTCGCCGTCCAGGACCAGGCCGAGTCCGGAAGCTCCACCGCCGCCCTGATGAAGCGCCTCGTCGACCGCCACCCTTATCGCCGCGCTCTGGAGCTCGACGAAGGCCATCCGAGCTACGCCTCGCTCGCCCGCCTACGCGACGACGCCTCTTGGCGCCGCCGCATCGAGGAAGCCTGGTCCCGCTACCTCACCCGCTACCGAAAAGGTGTCGCCGGTCCCTACGACATCCTCATAGACTTGCCCGCCAAGGGAAACATCTCGACCGAGCTGCGCGTGATCCGCCACTGTCCCCTGCCCGGCGAACGAAATCCCGTCAACTGGACCGGCCTCTCCGGTCTCTCCGAAGACGACATGTCCCGCCTTCACACCCCCCTACGCCGCATCCGAATCTTCACCGCCAACGACGACCTCGCGACCTCCGTAAGACGCCACGCCGACGAACTCTTCACCATCGCCGAAGAAGTAGGCTAGAAACAGCTAGTCCCGCAAACGCCCAGAGAAAAAGGGCCGGTATTTATAGAAGGGGGAGACCCTTTTCCGGCCCTTAGCAATCCCTTGAAGGAACTGCTAGATGATACGATCATTATAAGCACCTCGGAGAACCGCGCAACCCCGTTTAACAAAACTTAATCTCTTTACGGGACACTCGCCGATGATATAATTCGGTATTGATGGGCCGTTAGCTCAATTGGCAGAGCAAGAGACTCTTAATCTCTAGGTTCCAGGTTCGAGTCCTGGACGGCTCACTCTTCGTAAAGCGAATATTCGGGTCAGACTTACGGATTTCCATGAGTGTAGACCAGTAAGTTTCGCCACCAAGAATTCCACCACTACAGGGCAATCGTCGCACTCTACCGCTTTCGAATCTAGTTTCGGGTTGCCCGGATGCTCCTACGGCTATACCATGTATTCGGAGGATTCAAAGGAGGGGTATTTGTCCGTGCGGCTCAAGCTTCACTGTTTTGTGGTGTGCTGGAAGACTGCGGCTAGAGAAGTTTGTTCATGAACGCGAAGTTCCGCCACAGCCGCATACGGGTTCCTTTCACGAGATCAGGCGTGTCGCGAGCCGCCTCGGAGGACAGCGGACTCTGAGCCGCCGCAGGACATCCGGCGGAGGCCGCGGACGCGGGGCAACGAATGCGGGCCGCCGTCCGGGACGGTCGCGTCCGAAACGCTCGCGGCGCACCTACCTCTGGCGTCGAATCTCCGTACTGTTTGCGCTTTTGGTCTTGCTGGGCGGTGCGCTGTGGCTCCTCTGGCCAGACAACACGGACGACTCGACCGCCAGAAGCTCCCCCAAAAAAGACAAACCCACGAAATCGAAATCCGTGATCTCGGAGCCCCCACCTTCGGATCTCGCCTACCCCGGTTTCTATCCACCACGCTACGAGATAGACGCCGAGTACACCGAATCCCCCCACACTATCTCCGGCACCGAGGAGCTGCGGTACGTGAACGCCGAAGATAGGCCGATGGAAGAGCTGCGATTCCAAATCTGGACCAACGAGGAGACCTTCACGGATCGCGGCGGCGGAACACAGGTCCGAAACGCTACCGTAAACGGCGACGAAGCTCGACTCGACCTCGACAACACCGAATTGACGCTAGCCCTGCCCAAATCTCTGCCAAAAGGAGCGACGGCCAATGTGGAGTTCGAGTTCGAGACCACTATACCGGAGATAGAGGCGCCGTTCGGCCATCACCAGGGCGTCTCTTCCCTGGGTGTCTGGTATCCGATCCTCGCCGTCCACGACAACGCTGGCTGGCACACTTCTCCGCCCACGAAGTTTGGCGAGCCGTACTTCGCCGAGGCTTCGGACTACGAAGTAAACTTGACTCTGCCCAGAGACCTCACGCCCGCCGCCACCGGTGTCGAGATCAATAAGGCGAATGACGGCGCGAGCCGCACGTTCACCTACGAAGCCGAGGCCGTCCGCGACTTCGCCCTCGCCATTGGCGAGGACTTCTCCGTGGAGTCGCGCGAGGTGCGTGGCACAACCGTCAACATCCACTACCGACCCGAGTCCGCCTTCCGGGCCGAACGCGCCGCGGACCTCGCCGCCGCGAGCCTGGAGTACTTCTCCGGGATATATGGCCCCTACCCCTACGAGGAACTCGACATAGTCGACGCGCCGCTACTCTCCGGCACCGAATACTCCACCCTGACCTTTGTCTCCATCGCGAACTCCGAGGACTACATCTTCGACACCGTGGTCCCGCACGAAGTCGCACATCAATGGTGGTACCTGAAAGTCGGCAACGATCAGTTCGCCTCTCCCTGGCTCGACGAAGCTCTCGCAACCTACTCCGAATGGCTCTTTGCCGGCGACGCCGACACCCGCTTCCCCAACCCCATCGAGCCCTACGCCCCTTTAGACTCGCCCGTGGACGCCTTCCCGGACACCTCCTCCTACCAGAACACCACCTACCTCCACGGAGCGCAACTCTACCGGGACCTGGCATACGATATCGGTCAGGACACTTTATTAAAAGGATTGCGCGAGTACGCCACCCGCTACGCCCACAAGACCGCCACAGCAGAGGACCTCGTAAGCACACTCTCGAAGACCGCCGATAAAGACCTCGCGCCCTTCTTCGAGGAGCGCGGCGTCACCCTGGAAAAAGAAAAGCCCCCCGAACCATAGGCCGGAGGGCAATAAAAAAGACGGAGAGGTGCAGGCTCCCCCCCGTCAAATAAGGCCTGGTGCTCCCAAACGGGAGACCAGGCCTCGAATATTCAGCTCTGCTGGGTGCTACCTGCGCCGCAGGACGGCGTAGGTGAGGATGCCCGAACCCAAGAGCAGGAAGGCCGCCGGCAGAAGGATGGCCGGGCCACCGCTGTCCGCGAGGTCGCCCGCGCTACCGGTACCGGAGGCCGTCTCCTCCATCATGCTATCTTCCATCATCATCGTGTCTTCCATCATGGTGTCGTCCTGCGCCATTGCAACCGGCGCAAAGACCAGCATAGCCATCAAAGCCACCGTTGCTAGTAACATTACTCTCTTCATAGAGACCTCCTGTGTCTACTTACTCTTCTTAGCGGCCTGCACTTCATCCCGCTTTTGGGAATACCCGTAGTGTACAGACCCAAACCGTGAAAGTCTCCAATATCTTAACGATTTTTAACAAATTTAATATTAAGGAAGTATTTACCGCACGATCCGGGGTATTTTGCGAGTTTGCGGGGGCAGTAGGATTCGAACCTACGGGCGTTTTACGGCCTCCGGTTTTCAAGACCGGTGCATTCGTCCGCTCTGCCATGCCCCCATTGGACAAGATTATACGGCTCACGACAGGTCTGCGGAGGGACAGATATCGTTGAGGATGCAGTTTGGGCAGTCGGGTTTGCGGGCTTTGCAGACGCGGCGACCGTGCAGGATCAGGAGGTGCGAGAAGACGGTCCAGTCGGTTTTCGGAACGATCTTCACGAGGTCGCGCTCTATTTTCTCGGGGTCTTGTTCTTTGGTGAGGCCGAGCCTATTGGAGAGGCGGCGGACGTGGGTGTCGACGACGATGCCCTCGTCGATGAAGAAAGCGTTGCCGAGGACGACGTTGGCGGTCTTGCGCCCGACGCCGGGGAGGGCTACGAGGTCGTTCATAGCACGAGGTACCCGACCGTCGTGGTCGGAGATCAAGGCCCGCGCCATGCCCTGGATGGATTTTGTCTTGTTGCGATAGAAACCGGCCGGGCGAACGTCGTCTTCGAGTTGGGCGGTATCCGCCGCAGCATAGTCCTCGGCGGTTTGGTACTTATCGAAAAGAACTTCGGTTACTTTGTTTACGCGAACGTCGGTGCTCTGGGCGGAGAGAATAGTGGCTACGAGGAGATCCAGGGGCGTCGTCCAGTTCAGCTCGGTGCGGGCGTCCGGATACTCGGACTTCAGGTGCGGGATGACTTCTTCGATGGGTGCGGGGCTCTTGTCCACGATGGTGGGAATTATACGGGATGCCGCCGTGGGTGATCTTGAAGGTCCAACAGCGCTGAACCGTATACACGAAAACTCCCTTGAAATGAAATCCCACGAAGAGAAATCTCGAACAGGGCCGACCGAACGTCATCGCCGGACATGACCTCTATTGCAATGGCTGGCGGAGATCTCTTTCCGTGACACCAGCGGAGTCTCCTGCGGACGGTCACGACAAGCGTCCGGCGGCGAGAGCCCCCACGGCGAGCCGCCGGACGGGGCGGGTATAATGGTGGTGGTGTCGCAAACGAAGAGAGGACTGCGTTCCCATGAAGTGGCTAAGAGTCTATGGTCTTCCCCGGCTACCGTTGTTCATGGCGAGGTGGGCGATGAAGCTCGGATTGCCAGGGCCTACCTGGTACAAGTGGAAGGCCGCAAGCGCGGGGACCGGCGTTATTCTAGACGAGATGATCCGGGCCGCCGACGACCTCGGATACGACGGCCAGAAGGTAGGACAACTCGCCATGAGCCGCATCGGCGAGAAGCAAGGCTCCGACCTGCGCGAGCAACTCGGCGTGACCACCATGAAGGACACCGTGGACGTCGTCATGCTCGCCAACCGCTTCTTCGACATCGAGATCACGCTGACCGAGACAAAGGAGGGCGAGTACGTCATAAACGCCGATCGCTGCCCGTGGTTCGGCGGCATGGGCCACGACGGAGTGATCGGCTGGGACGTAAAGCCCTGCGCCGCCTTCTCCACCTACGAAAAAGCGATGGTCAACGCCATCAACCCCAACGTCAAACTCTCCTACACCGAGAAGCGCACGACGGGCGGTCACACCTGCCGCGGCGTTTACCAATACAAGGACGCGGAGCTTGGCGACGGACCCCCCGAGGGCGTGCAGCCGGAGATGATCAGCATCGGCAGGAAGCCGAAGAAGGTCGAAGCTAAGGCAGAGTAAATAAACACGAATAATCACAATGAATGATAAAGCTAGGGTACTTGCTCAACTAACGGAAAGAGCTAAACGGCTGGGGCGAGAAGGCAGTACAGAACCTGAAGCTATCGGCATTAATACGGCAATTATCGAGTTGAACTCAACCCGATATGGCGCTTACATTAGACGTGGCATCTGCTATCAAAAACAATGCCTTGCCGATGAAGCAGAAAGAGACTTTCGGAAAGCTTTGGAATTGAGTCCTGGTAACCGCATCGCTTCCGACAGGCTAAAAGAAGTCATGAAACTAAAGACCGAGATTGAGGCACTGAAAAATAAGCAAAGAGCTGACAGCCTCAAGCTTCAGAGCAGCATCGCTTCAATGCAAAGCTTGCCGCCGACAAGCGATTATTATGACTTCAGTGTAGGCTGGCGAGAAGAAACCCCTCTTCACCGGCTTGGCTACAAAATTACGGGGCGTTCGCGACATCAACGCTGGCAAATACTTGTCAACCGAGCAGTGCCCCAACTCGGCATCTTAGAAGTCTCGCACACGATCGCAAACAATTGCCGCTTACGCAAACTCCAGTACGATAGCGAAGAACGATTCGCTCACGCCATTGGAGAATGGGAGCACGATCTTGCTCGGCTTAAAGAGCTCTTCTACGACGGCTCTTTTTTCTGGCCGTCTACGGAGATCGAATGAGTAGCTCGAAAATTCACTCCGCGTCCAGTCTGAGGCGGTGCTAGATTCGCGCCCGTGACTGGTTTCTCACATCATACGGAACGGAGGACGTTTTGGAACGTATCGAGATAGACACGGCGCGCGGCAAGGAGCGGGTGCCGCCGGGACAGTACCTCGTCGGGGACCGCTGGCCGATTCTGACCTACGGCCCCACGCCTATGGTGGATCTCGCAATCTGGGACTTTACGATGGGCGGGCTAGTCGAGAACTCCTTGCGATTTTCGTGGGACGAGTGGAACGAGTTGTCGACGGTCGAGGTCGTGGCGGACATGCACTGCGTCACCTCTTGGAGCAAGCTAGACAATGTGTGGACGGGCGTCTCCGTGAGGCACTTGCTGGAGATGGCGCGACCGAATCCGGAGGCGGAGTTCTTCTCCGTACACTGCGACGGCGGGTATACGACGAACGCGCCGGTCGCGGAGCTACGCGAGGAGGACGCGGTCTTCGCCACGCACCATAACGGAGCGCCGCTGGAGGCCGGTCACGGCGGGCCGATGCGGCTGGTCATCCCCAGACTGTACGCTTGGAAGAGTGCTAAATGGCTGCGCGGGATGGAGTTCATCGCGGAGGATAAGTCGGGTTTCTGGGAGAGGAATGGCTACCACGCCTACGGCGACCCCTGGCAAGAGCAGCGTTACAGCTTTCGCTTGTAACGTTTCGCAGTCATCGTTTCGGTTGGATCGGATATCCGTAGTGTCCTAGTAGCGGTAGCGTGAGCGCCGTAACGAGGGTTTTGTCGCGGTAGTTCATCCTGTGCCGCCACTCGTGGTCGGGACGCAGCTCGACGGGGCCGGTGTCGAAGCGGTTGGGGTTGCCCGAGACGGTGTGGCTGACGCCAAGCTTCACCTCGTACTTGCTCGCCAGCGGCAGGTTCGCGTGCTCTTCGCCGAGAAGTTTCAGGATGCGCTCGAAGCTCTCGCGGGGGTTTGCGACGAAGTCCTCGTAACGGAGGCGCAGGTAGTTGTCCTTGCGCCAGAGGGCTTCGCTCGCGGCGTTCCAGGAATCCCAGAGGGCGGCGCTCTTGGCGGGGCTATGGCGGTGCATAAACTCGCGGCCCTCGGTGTCGGGCTGGGGTTTCTTCTTCTGCCAGGAGTAGGCGGCGGCTCTTGGGTCCCGGATCAGGTGCAGAACCCGCAAGTCCATCCCGCCCGCCATGCCGACCGCGTACCCATACGCAGGCTCCTTCGACGAATCCACGATAACGCGGCTCCCCGTAGCCGAACGGATGCCCGCGTAGAGCCTTCCGGTGTTGTCGAGAAACTCGTCGAGGCGCTTTTTTAGCGCACGATTCCCGCGAGCGGTCAGCATCAGCGGGATGTGCCGGGTGCGGACACCAGCCTCTTGCAGGCGCATCATCCTTCTAGCATCCACCCCGTCCATACCACCGAAGGCTTCGCGCATGACTTCAGTCCACACGGGGCATTCGTGGAAGGGCAGGCCGCAGCCGCAGAGGCGGTTTTCGAGAACGTTGTGCTTCCAGATGAAGTTGAGTTCACCGGCGGAGAAAAAGCCGTCTATCTGGCCGAGGCTGTTGGCGAGGATGGTGCTGCCGCTGCGCCCAAGACCCGCCACGTACAGGATTTTCACGGGGTCGCTATCCACGGTCTTCACCGCCGCGCCGCCGGACGCGATCCAGGGTCCGCTTCGCCACGTTCCAGAACGCGCCGAGAAACTCCCTATCCGTTTCGGAGAGGCCGAGGAGCAGGAGCAGCGCCAGGTAGAGGACGCCGAAGACGGAGCCTATCGCGGCTATTGTGAGGAGAGCCGAGAAGTCGATGAAGAGCCCGATAGTGTAGGCGGCTGCGGCTGCGACGAGGCCTGCGGCCAGGGGTTTGAGCCAAGCGGCGTTGTAGGGCCAGAAGCCGAGTCGGCGGCGGACGGCTACGAGGGTGGCGGCGTTTTCGGTGAAGATACCGGAGGCCATGCCGGCGGCTGCGCCGAGGACCTTTTGTTCGGGGGTTGGTGCGGCCCAGATCAGGGCTAGGGAGACGACGACGCCTGTCAGGGCGGCGAAGAACGTGGCGGTCATGACGACCTTCTGGTTGCCGGTCATGGCGAGCATCCGGGGGGTTGGGCCGACGGAGGAGCTAAAGAGTTGGGCGGCGGCCACGATCATCAGGGCCGTCCAGCCGGCGGCGAAGGCCGGTTTGATGACGGAGAGCACATCCTCCCCGAGGACCACGATGACGAGGAAGATCGGGAACCCACCCGTGAAGATCCACCGCGAAACATCCTTGTAGAGCCGGTCGAGGCCGTCCATCTCCCCCCGCGCGTAGTACCCGGAGATTATGGGAGAGAAGATCCCGCCAAAAGCGAACCTCACGAGCGTAAGGAACGTCGCCGTGCGGGCCGCGAGCGTGAAGATTCCCGTGGGACCGGCGGCGGCGAACAAGCCGAGGATCTGGATGGCCGCGTAGTTGTTGGCGTACTGGGCGAGCGTGGTTACGCTCATCGGGGCGGAGACGGCGAAGAGCTCGCGCGTCTCGTAGACGGCGGGGGTCTTCCGGTCCAAAAGCGGCGGGAAGAGTTTGCGTAGAAAGTACATCGCCACCACGGAGCCCAGCATCATAGAGACGGCGTAGGCGACCACCACCCCGATCAGACCTTCGATCAGGAAGTAGAACACGCCGATGAGCGCGAGTTGCAGCGCGGGCCGAATCATCTGCTGCACGTAACTCGCGTAGGTAACGGTCTGAAAACCCTGTGTCGCCCACAACACCATGCTCATAAAC